>NZ_JBFRGC010000010.1:0-231401 GCF_052115145.1 Paenibacillus sp. 2TAB26 | reverse complement strand
GAAGTGGACGAAGAACCCGACGTACAAGGTCACGTATAACGGCAACGGCTATACAAGCGGCAACGTACCGACAGATATCGGTGAATATGAAGAAAACGCAAGCGTAACGGTACGAGGCAACACCGGCGATTTAGTGAAGAGCGGTTACACGTTTGCAGGCTGGAACACGCTAGCGGATGGAACTGGCACAGATTACGCTGCCACATTCACAATGGGTATAACGAACGTGACGCTATATGCGAAGTGGAGCGTCAGTGGAAGTGGAAGCAGCGGAAGTAGCGGTTCTGGGGTTCCAAGCAATAGCAATCTGAATGGTAGGTTAACACTGCCTGCAGGAGCAAGTGGAGAGTTGAGCTTTGAAAATGCTGTGAAGATATTTATCCCGTCGGGAGCTACAGACAAGGAAGTAAGAATAGCAATTGAAGGCATATTGGAAACCGAAAACCTTCTAACGAATGAACAGCACCCAGTTAGCAAAGTCTTCGGGATTTCAAAGGATATCCCGGAGAACTTCAAAAAAATGGTGACGATATCCTTTGCATTTGAGATGTCGAAATTGGCGGAGGGTCAGCATCCGGCAGTATTCTATTACGACGAAAAAAAGAAAGAGTGGGTGGAAGTTGCTGGTGGTAAGGTAGCTGGCAACTGGATCTCCGTAGAAGTAAATGAGTTTGCGAAATTTACAGTATTGGCTGTAGAAAAAGCGAATGCCCCGGTGGAACCAAAGGATGAATTTGGTGATATTTCCAATCATTGGGCGGCGACCAACATCAAACAAGCGGTGCTAAACGGATTCGTTAGCGGTTATCCAAACGGTATGTTTAAGCCGGATGCTAATGTGACTCGAGCTGAGTTTGTGGTCATGCTGATGAATGCATTGAAGCTGCAAGTGGAAAGAGCGGAGATGACCTATACCGATACAGCATTAATTGGAGCTTGGGCACAGGAATCGGTGGCGCAAGCGGTGCAAGCAGGTATTATTAGCGGATTTGGGGATGGCAGCTTCCGTCCGAATGAAGAAGTGACAAGATCTGAGATGGTGGTCATGATTGCTAGGGCGCTCAACTTACGGCTGAAAGAAAATGAAGTAACCGATTTTGAGGATGATCATCAAATTCCGACATGGGCGAAGGGTGCAGTAGCAGCAATTAAGAATTTGGACCTTATCAAAGGCAAAGGTATGAATGAATTTGCCCCAAATGATAAGACAACCAGAGCTGAAGCTGTGACACTTCTTTTGAGAATGCTGGAACAGAAGAGCAAGTGAAGTATGAATCATCGTTTAGGTCAGTCGCTTGCATCTAATCCTGCAACAGGATTTGCTGACAATAATGATATTCCAGCGTGGGCGATAAGTAGCGTGGCTTACGTACAGCAAGCGGACATCGTACATGGCAAAAGGGGATAACAAATTCGCGCCTCAAGATCATGCTACAAGAGCAGAGGCTGTAACGGTTCTATTGAAGATGTTGGAGCAAATGAGCAAGTAGAGCCATAATAAATGGAGGGTTACTCTGAAGGCGGTTGGAATAAACTGCCTAGGAGTAACCCTCGTTTTGTTCTAATGTAGATATAATTACATTCAGCAGCGTATGAATTCATGCTAGCTGTTATGGCATATTGGTTGGACGCAGGAAAAGGTCAGCGTTATTGATCACGCTGACTCTTTGGCAGTTGAATCTCAAATACTGTTTTTTCAAAGGGGGCACTCGTCAAGGAAATTGACCCGTCATGGAGAGAGGTGATTTCCTTAACAATCGAAAGTCCAATGCCGAGTCCTTCGCCTTTTCTACTGCCATCGATACGGTAGAAACGTTCAAAAACATGCTCTTGATCCTGTAAAGAAATGCCGCGTCCTTTGTCGATAACCATTATGAGTATGGTATCAACCTTTTCCAAAAGTCCGATTTCAAGATAATGACCTTCTGATCCGTAGCGAATCGCGTTGTCCAATAGGTTTCGCAGTGCACGTTCGATTAGAGAGGCATCAATCCAGGATTGGATATCCTCATCAGGGATATTTACTTCAACAGTGAAGTTCTGTCCCTCAAGAAACATCAGGTAGTCGGCAGCAATTTTTCGCATCATTTCAGATACATTATGCACTTCAACATGAAGCTCTAAATTCCCCTCATCGTGGCGAGTAATATCTAACAATTGATCTAAAAGCTTATCAATGTAACGAGAACGCTGTAGCAAAACTTTGGCACTCGCTTGTAGCTCCGTCTCATCCTTATACAATCCAGCACGAATCGTTTCTGCGTAGCCTAAAATCATCGTTAGAGGGGTGCGTAGATCATGGGAGAGATTAGACAGTAACAGATTTCGTCTGGTGTCAAATTGTTTGATTTGTTCGCCTTGATTTTGAATACGGTGAGCCATGGCATTATAATGCGCAGTGAGCAGGCTAATTTCATCCTTTTTCGTGTCCTCTAGTACAGTAATTTCACTTTGGAGGTTAAGCTGTCCTATAGCCTGATTAAGCTTACTGATTCGTTTATTCATGGAAGAGAAAAACCCTAGAGATAGCAGATAGGGAATTAATAAAGCAACAATTAAAGGTAGCATAAAAGTAGACATGGCTTTAAAAGTTCGCATGAAGAAGTAAATTTGCCCATTTTTCATGTCGTCGCTGGATAAGCTCATCAATAAATAATAGGGTTGATCCTCTTGGCTAATGGAGTAAGTAAGCGTAATCGGTTTATCGACCCCCCATAGGTTCTGAGGCATATTGAGCATTCGATTTGCAAACTGCCCGAAATCATAGGTTTTCTTTTCTCCGAAGGTATCATAAATCGTCGATCCATCTGCTGAAATCCATTCATAACGAATATTAGGGTGGTTGCTATGAGCATTATCCAGTATTGGCGTTATGTCTTGGATCTGAAAAGCGGGACGCGTCGCAATCGGATCAAGGACTTCTTGTGAGATGGCGTTCAGGCTGTTCAGATCATAACCCTTATCTCCTATTTTGCCCATAATGAGGCTAAGAGAAGCAAATACAAGAATACTAATAATTGCACTGATGAGCATAAGTAACCAAAGCTTTGTTCGACTTTTCATTGTCCATCTCCTGAGAATCGATAACCGATTCCACGTATGCTATGAATGTAATGAGAGGAGCTCCCCGTGGGTTCAAGAATGCTTCGCAGTTTGCTTATAAAAACACTTAAATTGTTTGCATCAAAGTTTTCATGATTCCACACCTGCTTGTAAATCTCCCTTTTGGTTAAAATGCGGTCTGGATTTTGCATGAACATTTCTAGAAGTCGGCATTCTACCGGGGTTACAGGAAATGACCTCCCATCATTTTGCAAAATATAATTGTCTATATCTAGCACTAATTTATTTAAACGTAGAAGCTTAGCAGCATAAGAAGAAGGGCGATGTCTTCTTAACTGTGCTTGCACGCGAGCAACCAATTCCACTGGGCTAAAAGGCTTAGTGACGTAATCATCTGCACCTAATCCGAGCGTCAGGATTTTGTCTTGCACTTCTCTTCTTGCACTCAGGGCAATAACTAACGATCCAGAATTTTCTTCTTGTAAATAGTGCAGCACCTCAAACCCGTTGCCATCATCCATCATGAGATCCAGAATCAATAATTCTATAGGATGTTCCTGTAAGTATTGAATAGCTTGACGTCCTGAGCTAGCTTCAATGACTTGTAGTTCTGCTTGTTCTAAATGCATGCGAATTAACTGACGAATCTCTAGTTCATCATCTACAATTAAGATCTGATTGATGGTGTATCCTTCCTCCTTCTCTAGCGACATGAAATCAATTTTGATCACGATCAAATCATAACAATAATAAGTAGAGAAATACATATTTAATAACATTCATTAAGAATTCATTAAGAAAAGTCCACCTGTATTATGATAGGTTAATATTCATCTAAAATGAGGGGGGTGGTTATGTTTAATCGCGTTAATCGCTTGGTGTTAAGTTCCATGGTATTGGTCTTATGTTTATCTGTAACAACGGTACTAGCAGCAGAAACAGATATGATAGTTGTACGGTCGTCAGCGGATTTTAGCGATCTAAATGATTTAGACGCGGCTACGAAGGCGAAGTTCGATGCGATGATTTCAGCAGGTATCTTCCAAGGAGTCTCCGATAACACTTTCGGACTGAATGACGAAATGAATCGGGCCCAATTTGCAAAGGTAGCTGCGCTTATTTTTGACCTGAAAGTTGACACTACTCCAAGGAAATCGTCGTTCAGTGACGTAAAAGTGGACAATCCTACGCTGCCTTATATTGAGGCGATCCTGCGGCGGGAATAACGAGTGGTATGGGTAATGGAGAGTTCAACCCAGAGGGCTTAGTGAATAAGGAGCAATTGGCCACATTCCTAGTTCGAGGATTAGGTATGGAGGAGAAAGTTGAATTGTCTCCAATTGGGCTGCTGGATATGTCCAGAAGGCGCTCGATCTAGGCTTGCTAGAGAACGCTCCGGACGGTACATTCGGCGGTAAGGAGGAGGCGAGTCGCGGGCTGCTTGCTACTGGAGGCTTCGAAACAGCTAGAACATTCGAAGAGACCAAACATCTTGAAGTGTCTGGAGCAGGCTTCGCGGCGGGGAATATGTTGAATCTGACGCTGATAGTGGGGATCGACGTAGACTCCATTGACCTGTCCAAGATTACGATCAACGGCATAGCGCTGAATCCGAAGTTGGACAGCTACGTTCTGTCTGAGGACAAGAAAACGATCATTATCAAGCTGCATGATGGCTTCCAGTTAACGTCCAAGACGCCAGCCATTGCCGTGAACGGCCTGAAGACGCAATTCGGTAACGGTGTGAAAAACGATGAAAGTAATAACAAAGCTAAGATTCCATGCAGGGAACGAATATAAAAACATGTTCAAAGGGGCACCCAGGTTACCCGCTATATTCTTCTTGCTTAAAACATGGGTTAGCACGATAATTAACCGTCCGGGGGTGGACGGTTTTTCTTACGTTCAAAAAAGGACCTCATCGTGATGTTTGTGTTCAACGCCTCGTAGATATTTGCAGGGTACATTTACCTATAATGATGATATGATTTAGATAATCGACTTACTTATTGCGCTCTTGGAGATTGGGGTTGGGTTCATAATGAGGGGTATTCTCCGATTCGGTTCTCGTTCTATCTTGCTTTATATAATTGCTGCCCTTGTTATTGGTTCGGTTGTAAGCTATGCCGTCGTCCCTGCACCGGACTCCCCTAAGTTCCAAAGTGAAAAAGGCATTCTGGATATAACGCAGGCCCATGTCAGTGAGAATCCGGTAAAGTTAAAAGGGGACTGGGCGTTCTATTGGCAAGAGCTGCTGTCGCCTGAGGACATACAGAATCGCTTAGCAAGGGACGGAAATCATGATCGCTGGATCAGCATCCCGGGGTCATGGTTAGGCTATCAATTAGATGGTCAGCAGCTGAACGGTACAGGCTTTGCAACCTTTCGGGTGGTCATAAAGCTTAGCGAGCAGGATAGGAATGAGCGGCTTGCTCTGCGGATGCCTACCATTTTTCATGCGTATAAATTATGGGTTAATGGCGAGCTGTTGGCAGAGGTTGGTGTAGTTGGTCAGGACAAGAGCAGCGTGACACCGCATCTGGCAACGAAGCTGGTGTTCTTTCAGCCCGAAAATGACAGGGTAGAGCTGGTTATGCAAGTAGCCAACTTCCATCATAAGCGAGGCGGCATCACCAAGTATATAGAGCTCGGCGGCAGTGATGTGTTAACGGTTAGGACAAATCTGAGAATCGCCGCAGAAATGTTCACCACCGCAGGCCTGCTTGTGATTGGCGTATATCATCTGCTGTTATTCGGACTGCGACGCAAAGACAGGGCTCCATTGTATTTTGGTCTGTTCACCACGTTGTCCGGTATCCGATCCTTGCTGGTCGGCGAGCTCTTACTCACACAATTGTGGCCATCTTTTCCATGGGGATTGCAGTTCAAGATCGAATACCTGATTCTTTGCAGCATTGGTTATATCATGACGATGTACTTTGATAGCATTTTTCCGAATTATGTGTCGCGTTGGTTTCATCTTGTCACGCGGATCGTTACCGGCGCATTCTGTATCGTTGTTGTGGTGACCCCTGCACTTATATATACCAAAATGTTACTGATGATCGGTGTGATGGTTTTTCTGCATATGGTTTATCTGATGGTTGGGCTAGTCAAAGCGGCTATGCGGCGTATGGAGGGAGCGCTAATCTTCCTGCTCGTGTCGGTGGTTGGTTTAGTTACTGTCGTCAACGATTTTTTATATTACAACGAATGGTCGCTGATCGGAAATACATCTCCGCTTGGTTTGTTGGTGTTTACGATCGCACAGATGATTCTGCTTTCTTCGAGATTTACGAGGGCGGCATCGAACGAGGAGAGGATTGCACGTGAACTGCAGGATGCTAACAACAAGCTGACCGAAATGAATTTTAATTTGGAACGAACCGTGCAGGAACGCACACAGGCCTTATCCGCTGCTCATGATGATCTCCGCACGTCGTATGACCGGTTGCTTCACTCCGAGGAAGGGAGGAAGAAGCTCCTTGCCTATATAACGCACGATCTGCGTATGCCGCTGTCCAGTATGCTTGGTTATGTAGAAGCTGTGCAGGACAGGGTCAAGCCGGAACGTAATGAACAGTACTTGAAGTATATTCGGGATAACACGATAAGGGTTAACCGCATGATCGAGGAGTTGTCCTTCTTGTCGCATTTGGAGACGGGACAAGTCTCGTACCGAATGGAGCAGGTTCATGTGGTTGACTTCTTGCGCCGGTTCTATGAACAATATGAGCTAGTTGTGCGTGACGCAGGGTTGGATTTCACGCTGGATTTCAGAGATATGGAAGATCAACGCCCTGACATGCCTGTTGTCGAAATGGATGTGCAAAGATTAGAGCAGGCATTGTTTAATCTAGTGTCGAACGCGATGAAGTTCACTTCTAACAGTGGGTCGGTGCGTATTGCATTAGCTGTTGAAGAAGAGGATCATATCCGCCGTGCAATCATTAGCGTGCAAGATTCAGGCACAGGTATTCCCCCAGAGCAGCTCGAGCAAATCTTCGATCGTAATTACAGGTATGATCGACCGGGCCTGGAGAAGGGTATAGAGGGCAGCGGGCTCGGGCTGGCGATTTGCAGGGAAATCGTCCAAGCGCATGGAGGGACGATTCGAGCGGAGAGCGACGGCAAGACGGGGGCAATATTCTATGTATCGCTTCCTTGTATTCTTGTATTGTAGAAGAAAGAAGGTGACAGCATGATGGACATGCACAAAATTATGATCGTCGATGATGATCCCAATATATGCGAGATTGTTCAGGTGTATTGCGAGCGTGAGGGCTTCATATGCTCCTACAGCTACAGCGGGGCAGAAGCCATGAAACTGCTTACGTCGTTCGAGCCGGATTTGATTGTACTGGATGTATTGTTGGCTAATGAAAACGGCATTGATTGGTGTAGGAACGCACGTTTCTACACGAATGCGCCGATCGTGTTTCTGAGCAGCCGTGAGGAGGACGAGGTCAAAATCAGCGCATTATCCTATGGCGGCGACGATTATGTGACCAAGCCGTTTAGTCCAGGAGTACTCATGGCCAAGATCAAGGCTCACCTTCGCAGAGTGTCGACTGGCAGAAGGGAACAACTGCTAGAGTTTCCGGGTTTGACGCTGGATTACTACGCACAGTCCGCCATCATGGGTAGTGAAACCATTTTTTTAACGAAAAAAGAGTTCAGTCTACTGTCCTATTTGGCACAAAACGTTAACCGTGTCGTCACTGTCGATATGTTGTTTCAGCTGATCTGGGGAATGGAGAGTCTGGAGGATACGAGAACCGTCGCTGTACACATCAGTAATTTACGTAAAAAAATCGAGGCTGACCCTGTCAATCCTGAGAGAATCATTACGATTCGGGGGGCCGGATATATGCTGGTTGCCAGAAGTGCGTTACAAGCGAGAACATAGTAGCGTTAAGGTTGGTAGTGTGACCACGACTGCCGCTAACACACTACAGCTAGAAGGGATAGAACCAAGCTGCCTTAAGTGTAGTGAGCTGAACCGTATCATAAATAGAGCGAAATCCGTGGCAGACGTTCTGGAGAGGATCCCAGACTTCATGCAAAACAACCTCCAATTCCACCTATGATAAAGTGGAGATGGAGGTTGTTTTTACACGTAAAATTAGTAATAAGTGGAAACCAAAAAGTTATAAATGGGCCTTTGGGAAAACCCCTTCGGAATTTCAGGGAATTAACGGAGCAATTGCAGTACGCCTTGCGGCTGTTGGTTCGCTTGAGCCAACATAGATTGTGCTGCTTGAGTAAGAATGTTGTTCTTAGTGAACTCCATCATTTCCTTCGCCATATCCACGTCGCGGATACGCGACTCAGCGGCAGTAAGGTTTTCAGAAGCAGCTCCAAGGTTGTTAATGGTGTGATCCAAACGATTTTGGTATGCACCTAATTTGGAACGTTCGGCGGATACAGCATTAATGGAATTATCTAGTACTGCAATTGCTCCAGAAGCCTTAGTAGCATCCGAAACATCAAGGGAGTACTCAACATTAACGTTATTAGTGCCATTATTGGTTTGTTTCGTAGTTGTCCAAGCAGCACCCGTAATCACATTTCCATTTTTATCTTTAATTACTGCAGATGTATCAGAAGAAGTTAACCCGAGAGCACTTGCACGCATGTCTGTAACATTCATGGACAAGGACTGACCTTGGTTTGCTCCGACTTGCATCGACAAGGATTTGTCCTCAACACCACCTTCAACTGTAAAAGCGGCTTGACCATTCGTTTTTGCGCCAATATTTACTTTGAGGCCATTTCCAAAATCGATCGTGGAGTTGGCTGCAATATCAGATTTCTTAGTTGTATCACCAGTTGTTGTGTTTGTCAGCGTAGCGGTTTTTGTTGTTGCGGCAGTAACGCTAAATCCATGTGTAGTAGGGCCAGTAAGTGTACCGATAGTAAGATCTACGCCATTACCCAGGTTATAAGTGCCGCCATCCTCAAACGTTAAAGTTTGCGTGCCAACCACAACGCCGCCATTGGCATCGTGGACTGTTGCAGTATAAGCATTTGCGGTACCAACGGTAAGGTCAAAAGTGTTAGAAGCGCTATACGTTGTACTATCAGCACGTGTATCAATGCTTACTCCGTTTGCGAAGGTAACTGTGCTGCCGGCAGTAAAGGTTACGTCAGGTCCGCCGTCAAATGATGCTGCAAGCTCATTAGTGACAGTAAAGCTATCAGTTCCATTGATAATTGTGTTACCAACGCCGTGGGCAATCGTGAAATCTCCAATTGTTACACTACCTGCAGCAGCACCTGCAGCAATAGATGTAGTACCTACAGTGCTGCCGCCTTGACTTAATGTAACCATGCTGCTTACATCAAATGTTTGGTGATTTCCGGCTGCGTTAGCTCCAGTTAATGTGGTGTTAACCCCAGTAGCGGTTTTAAAGCTCACACCAAAGTCATTAGATGTTCCCAATGCCTTGAATTGATAATTTTGTACGTTGTTATCAAGAATAACTTTGTCTGTTAAAGCTGTAGTGCCGTCGGTATCCATTAATTGAACACTAAAAATACCGTTGCCTTCATCTGCATAAGCAAGTTGATATCCTACTCCATTGCTCAGTGCCGAAGAATTATCTAAACTCAAAGTAAGGGCACCAGCCGCACCTGCGGCAACAGTACCATTGTTTACCGCACCTAAAACGCCTACAGTTTTTATATCAAAGCTTCCAGACACTGGATTGTTACCTGTAACCGTAATACCATCGGCCGTAAGGCCTGTATTGGCACCGGTGAATGCGCCGGTTGCAACAGAATCTGTTCTTGTAATTGTTACTTCATGTGCACCGTTAGCCAAAGTAGAAGTAGGAGCAATCGAAACGCCTGTTACAGAGCCTACCGGAGTATCAAGCGATGCATTTTTCGTTTGCGTTTGGCCAATACGAATTTCATAATCGCCGCTGTTAAGACTTGAGTTTGCCCCAACGCTAACGTTTTTAATTGCATTATCAGCAGTATGGGTTGCGGATTTCGTTACAGTGTCTGTAACATCAACTGTATAATTTCCTGTCTTCAGAGAACTGTTCTTATCTAAGTCCGGATTCGAAATAGTCGTCGTTCCCGCATTGAAAGGATTAGTTGTTTTATCAATCGTTACAACACCGGATTTTTCCGAAATGTCCCCATTTAACAGTTTTTTCTTGTTGAACTCGGTCGTATTACCAATACGGTTAATTTCAGCTGATAATTGGTTGATTTCCTTCTGAATTTCGCCGCGGTCATCAGCAGTGTTCGTATCGTTGGCAGCTTGCGTTGCGAGTTCTTTCATACGTTGAAGGATGCTATGTGTTTCGGTCAAAGCACCTTCTGCCGTCTGAATCAGGGATATCGAATCTTGCGCGTTGCGCTGTGCTTGATCCAATCCGCGGATTTGTGCTCGCATTTTTTCGGAAATCGCAAGACCTGCAGCGTCGTCGCCCGCACGGTTGATACGAAGACCGGAAGACAATTTCTCTAAAGATTTCCCTGTTGCTCCTGTGTTACCTGCTAATTGCCGATGGGTGTTCTGTGCTGCAATGTTGTGGTTAATTCTCATTTCTCATTACCTCCATGTGGTGTGTTTTAGGTGCCTATCCGTTGGCATCCTTTGAAGCGCATACCCTCTACTCACAAGTCGTTGATGGATTGCGCGCTAATCCAAAACAAGGATTTGTAAGTCAAACTGTTATCTTCCTTGACTTCACCACTCGTCCTTAAGTGGCAGGAGCTTCGACCTTTTTTGCCGTTTCTAAGGCTATATTGTTTTCTTCCCATAACTCTCCACGAACAATAGAAATATGCTTTGGTGCTTCAATCGCCAAACGTAAATGGCCTTCATCGCTCTTAATGACCTTTACCATAATGTTGTTGTCGATCAGCACATATTCTCCGGGTCTTCTCCCTAACACGAGCATTAGCTCATCCCCTTATCCCGCTCAGTAAATTGACATAAAAAAATGAGCAAACAAACCACTGTCCTTCTTCCTCCTGAAGAATGACGGCGACTCATTTGCTCATCCTAAGTCTCGTAATTATTTAATAAGTATTCAATTGTAAAAAACTACATTTAAACAGCAAAAAGACGAATAAATAGGCATCTGTTTCAAATGTTCCTCCTTGAAACTACATGCGTATTTACTCGTCCATGAGTAATCGAATATGAGATTAATTTATATATCGACAATGTATTTGAAATGTTTAGTCTTTTTGAAAAAAAAATTTAAAAGTTATTATCCTAAATTACGAAAGCCTATGGTTTCAGTCGTTTGGGAAAAATGGGATTGGGCATCTCATCCAGTTATGGAAGCGATATATGCGATTCAATCCAGAGTGGATGAAATAAGCCGTTACCTCGCTCCCAAATGTCGCTGAACGGTATAGGGTTGTTGGATCGGCTCACAGCAATGCAGCTTAAATCGTTCAAACAGATTGTAGGCAAGCAGCTTTAAGAACAGGTCGATTTCATTGGCGGGCTTTGCCCAGACGAAGCAAGTCCTTGTTTAAATATCTAAGGAAAGCTGCAAGTAAATAGAAGGGTCACTAGTGTTGCATAAATCTTCAGAATCATTTAGTTAGAAAATTCTGAAAGTAATTCTCCGCGAACGATAGAGATATCTTTTGGCGCTTCAATAGCCAAGCGTAAGTGCCCCTCTTCACTTTTAATTACCTTTATGATAATTTTTTCGTTGATTACTATGTATTGTCCGGGTTTTCTTCCAAGAACCAGCATCAGACTCACTCCTTTACAGTGAAGGACCTTTATATGATTTGAACTTATTTTACGAGAATTATCATTCATTCAATTCAATTGAAGTTTCCAAATTGCCTCCTGCAGCATTAACTTTCTACCATCCCCATAACCCTTAATGAGAGTCTGACTTTGTATTCTCGCTTGCTGTATAGGCAGCAGGGAGGGGGAAGCTCAGTAGCAACGCTAAAAACAAGCTGACCATTCGCCTTTTCATAAAGTTTTTCCTCCATGTATATTATCATGATAGATTAGCCCATTAATGAAACTCAAAGAAAACTTTAAGTTCGTGCTAGAGATAAAGCATACCAAAGAAAAAGATTACAAAGATAATTGGCTGTAAGAACGTAGATTCGATACGATATTAAGCGATTGTAACAGATGTCGCGGCAAAGCGGTCGCTTCCCGCATACGGGACATGTGGAGTGTTTAATATTGAAGGTGCTAACAATGGTTGAGATGTAACAGTATCGCTCGTGCACGTTATGACATGCTGGATTGGTACTTGGCTAATTTAGTCTTGGATGTTTTGATTTCACGCGGAGGGAATTGTGTATAGTTTATGGAGCGGTGTCCTCCCTTATTATTAACTTTTATATTGGCTTAAGAAATTCGTAAGGTATGAATAAGAGAAAAGAGAGACAGCATAGCTTTCATGATGGATACTATATAAATGCAGGAGATTATGTGGGGAAACTGCATTTGGATAATTAGAAGCTGTTGGAGCTGTCGCTCACAAAAGGTGCGGATCGTACAGCATTAATGACAGCACGGATGCTGCGTAAATCGCTTGAACAAATCAGTTATGCGATGGAACATAATCCTGAATTTAGGAAAGTGAAAGCTTTAACTGGCATCACGCTCCTTCACAGAGGGATCATTCACGGATTAGGTTTTAAACAACATCCAATTCAATCAAAGTGTCTTAGAATATGGCTAACATTATATCTGAGATTTCTACTACGAGTGCTACATCCCGTAGGTAGGCAACGTGTGAAGCAGAGCTCTTCAAAGCTGGTTTCAATGATGTTGATGATGTCTAGACAATCGTTGTTACATCATTATCAAAAAGAAGTGCAATCATGACTCAATGGCTACCTGTCCTGTTTTTAATCGGTTCCTTTGTGTAAATGATGATTCCCGTAATATTGTCACGAGTCTTTGGTCTAGGTGTATATAAGAAAGGTATACAAGCACAACAGGCTGAGGTCGCCTTTACTTTCGATGACGGCCCTGATCCACGCTATACATCTGAACTACTAGATTTGCTGAAGCAATATGATGTGTTGGCAACGTTCTTTGTACTTGGTAGTAAAGCTGAACAGTATCCACATTTGACACGAAGAATTCATGATGAGGGGCATCAAGTTGGAATTCACAACTTCATTCATAAATGTAACTTACTTATATTTCCGTGGAAATTAAAGCGTCAGCATATCAATCGCACGGCAGATATTATTGAGGGGATTATCGGGGAGTATCAGGTTTCGCGTCGTCGCGGATAGCGACAATGGATAGTTTCCTTCTTTATAACTGGGCCCGCAGATACCTGCGGGCTGTTTTGCTATGGTACAGAGCTCAGGTGAACAACTGGGCCGCGTCCTGCTGGTTCCCGTAGGTCATGAAGTCTGTAGGTGACATCGAGGTGTATTTTTTGAATACCCGGAAAAAGTAAGAGGTGTCATAGTAGCCTAAATAGTTTGAGATATTGGAGATGGACATGTCGGAGTTCAACAACAGGTTACATGCTTCTATCACGCGCAATTGATGGATGTATTTGATCGGCGATTGTCCGATAACCTCTCGGAATACGGCGATCGTATAGTTCGGTGAACGCTGAATTAATCGTGCCAGATCCTTGATCTCAATCTGTTCGCGGTAGTGTTCTAGCAAATAGTGTTTTATCATATCGGCATATTTCGTTTTGATCGGTATAACCTCGGGCTTCTCTAGTTCTCTTGCGATGATGCCAATCAGCTCTTGCAGGATGCCGTGACAAATGAAGGTTCTAAAGTTCTCCCCCTGCCGCATTTCCTCATATAAACGTTCAAATCTTCTATGCAAGTACTGGAGCCTCCACAGCTTGTAATGTATAAATTTCTTATCGTGAAGAAAAGGAATGAATGGCATAGCATCAACTTCATAGTTGAAGATGATCGTAAACTTTTGGTGTGGGCCGGAAGGGTGATTTTCACCGGCGCGACGCGAGCCATCTGGAATAAACATAAAGTCTCCCCGTTCACCGGTATAATCTTCGTTTTCAATCCTGTAAGTAACTTTGCCCTCCATGACAAGAACAAGCACATTGTAATTGATAACCTCGGAATGCGTACGCCAATTCGGGATGAAATCGTCAAAATGTACAGCTCTAATTGTCAGCATAAGCATCACCCGTTTAATGAAAATGGTTGCTTTTATTATAGCATTGATAATTATCATAATGTAAACGAAAACATGTTGAAATCTTCAAGTTAGTGTTGAAATGTACATCTTCCGGAGATTATGTACATCGACAAAGAAAAGGGGTGACTCTTATACTGAAAATAATGCTTAAAGAAGGCGTTATCATTCTAGGGAAAGGGATAACGACATGAAAGCAAGGAAGTCACCGGGCGAATGAGAGCACGGCAAGCGATACCGTTGCGGGAGATTAGGGCGAATTCTCAAAGCAGGTGATGCTGCGTAAGAGCGACAGCATCAAGACTGTCCGCGAAGAATTTCTCAAGAAATTATGGAGAAATACCCGAATATAAAAATCGAATACACGCAGCTCAGTCCTCAAGGACGAGGTGTTTGCATTATTCGAAGGGATGAAGGATGACGGCAGCTTCCATCCGAAAACGATGGGAATCTTGGAGCAGTCAAGGGCTAATTACTTGCAGGGAGCTGCAGCAGTTGCAGGGACGAACGACTAATAATCGAAGTAAAGGAGATTGAACAATGCGAGTATTGCTGCTTGATCTTGATTCCACCAGACCTGACCATCTTGGTTGTTACGGGTACCATAGGAATACCTCCCCCCATATTGACCGGATCGCCGCCGAAGGAGTCCGTTTCGATAATTATTACACGTCCGATGCGCCGTGCTTCCCCTCTAGAACGGCGCTTATGACAGGGAGATTCGGCATTCATAACGGGGTTGTCGGTCACGGAGGGACAGCTGCGGATGTGCGCCATGAAGGCGAATCCCGCGATTTCCGCA
This sequence comes from Paenibacillus sp. 2TAB26, assembly GCF_052115145.1. Classification (NCBI taxonomy): domain Bacteria; kingdom Bacillati; phylum Bacillota; class Bacilli; order Caryophanales; family Paenibacillaceae; genus Paenibacillus; species Paenibacillus sp. 2TAB26. Next base: position 216,381 of record NZ_JBFRGC010000010.1, on the reverse strand, counting down.
GCAGGCTGGCCAGTGAAAGCTTCCCTTCGCTGTTCCGCAGCGCGGGGATGAAAACCTCACTTGTCAGCCCGTTCGGAGAAAGGCACACCGCCTGGACGTTCTATGCCGGATTCAATGAAATTTACAATACGGGCAAGGGCGGCATGGAGTCGGCCGAGGAGGTGACGCCGGTCGTGCTCGAGTGGCTTGAGCGCAATGCCGAGCAGGATGATTGGATGCTTTACGTAAATTATTGGGACCCGCATACGCCATATCGTGCGCCGGAGGAATTCGGGAACCCGTTCAAGGACGATCCGCTCCCGGAGTGGATTACCGATGATATATTTGCAGCGCACCGAGAAAAGGTGGGACCGCACAGCGCGCACGAGATCAACATGTATAACAACCGTGTCTCGCCCCAATATCCCCGTCATCCCGGGGAGCTTGTGGATCGCAATGATCTCCGCCGTATGATTGACGGGTACGATTGCGGTGTGCGCCATATGGACGATAACATCGGTATGATTCTGAACGCGATGGAGAAGAAAGGCATTCTGGACGATACCGTAATTATTATAACGGCTGATCACGGAGAGAATATGGGCGAGCTTGGCATCTACGGCGAACATGGTACGGCAGACCAAGCGACATGCCGGATCCCGATGATCATCCGCTGGCCGGGCTGCATAGCCGGTCATGTGGATAGAGGCCTTCACTACCATCTGGATTTGCCGCCGACGATGGCGGAGCTGTTGGGACTTCAGCAGGCGCCGAGCTGGGACGGCCGCAGTTATGCCGACTCGATACTGACGGGCGAAGATACGGGACGCGACAGCCTCATTATTTCGCAATGTGCACATGTGTGCCAGCGCAGCGTAAGGTTCGACGAATGGCTCTACATCCGCACCTACCACGATGGCTATCATTTGTTCGACAAAGAGATGTTGTTTCATATCAAGGATGACATTCATGAGCTGCATAACTTGGCTCCCGCCCGCCCTGACATATGCAGAGAGGCTGCATACCGCCTGCTCGACTGGCATGATCAGATGATGATGTCGATGGAGCACGATGTTGACCCGCTCTGGACCGTCATACGAGAAGGCGGGCCCTATCATGCCAAGGGCAATCTCAGCGAATATGCCGAAAGACTTATCGAGTCGGGCAGAGGACGTTACGTGGAGGAATTGAGAAAGAGACATCCACAAGAGAATTAGTAGTGAAAATGTTGAAAAAATTAATGTTTGAAGAAACGCCAGCAGTCCTTTTAAATCAATTTTCATGAGAGAGTTGTTCACTTCAGTGAAAAAAATGATTTAAAGGATTTCTGGTGGCTTTCATGTGTGTGGAGGGAGGCGAAGGAGTGGAACAAATGAAATCCTGCTGTGCGGCAAGCAGGCTGCAAGCGAACATTGAGCACAGTGTTATAGCGGTCCCAGCACCGTCACAAACTGCCGTTCCGGAGCCGGATCACATCGACTTGGATTGGGCTATCATACCAGGCGGTTCCTTCGAAATGGGAACAATGACTAGCGAAGGGTTTCCAAGCGATGGGGAAGGTCCGGTTCGGAGTGTGGAACTCGAAGCCTTCAAAATCTCGACTTGCCCCGTGACGAATGCGCAGTTTCGGGCATTCGTGGATGCAACCGGATATCGAACTGAAGCAGAAAGCTATGGATGGTCATATGTCTTCCATTTGCTGGTATCAGACGAAACGAACATCAGGGTTAAAAATGTACCTCGGCAAGTCCCCTGGTGGCTTGTCGTTGATGGAGCAAATTGGAACAACCCGGAAGGGCCGGATTCGAGTATTGAGGGTCGTATGGATCATCCGGTCGTTCATGTCTCTTGGAATGATGCCGCGGCGTTCTGCTCCTGGTTTGGGACAAGACTGCCGACGGAAGCGGAGTGGGAATATGCGGCACGAGGCGGTTTACAGGGCAGGACCTATCCTTGGGGGGACCTGCTCAAGCCGGACGGTAGGCATATGTGCAATATATGGCAGGGAAAGTTCCCAATTAAAAATAATGCAAGCGATGGTTATATCGGTACTGCTCCTGCTCAGTCGTTTGATCCGAACGGTTACGGACTGTATAATATGGCAGGAAATGTATGGGAATGGTGTGCGGATTGGTTCAGTCCTGCCTATCACCGTCAAACGTCTTCAGTGAATCCACGATACACACATGATACAGGCAAAAGGTCGATGAGAGGCGGCTCGTATCTGTGCCATCGCTCCTACTGCAACCGCTACAGGGTAGCGGCGAGAAGCGGCAATACACAAGACAGCTCAACGGGCAACATTGGCTTCCGCGTGGCCGCGGACCTAGTCCCTAAAGTAACTTAACGGCTATCGAAACGGCATAAATGGAGTATCTTAATACCTTCACGGTAACGGTGAATATTATGCCATGTGATCATGGAGTTTAAAATCACGATTAACCGGAGGATTTTTTGTCGTCGCTCTTGTGCTGAAGCGTTCGGCGCGCAGGCGAGCCTGCTGCGAATTTTCTCCAATAAATTAAATGATCAACTGGAAAATATCATACCTAATTACCAGAGGTTGGCGCTGGAGAATGAGAAGGATATCGATCTAATTCAGGGTTATTTTTTCAACTGTTGGAGCAATGGTCAAGGCATCATAATCGAGATGAAAGAAAGAGCCGCTTGCTACTGAAAAAAGTCAATGGATATATACAGCAAAACTACGACAAGGATATTTCGCTGACGCAAATGGCTGATTTTACGTATCATAGCGTTTCGAGATTTTGTGTGCTATTCAAAAAAATAGCGGAGATTCTTTCATCAACTATTTGAATATTTCCGAATCGAAAAAGCGAAGCTGCTGCTGCTGTATTCGGATCTGAAGGTGTATGAGGTCGCGGACATGTCGGCTTTACCTACTGCCTTTGAACCCTATCACAACAGTGGTAGGTGAGCCTATAACGTTGATCTGATGCATAGCGATTTGATTATTCGCAGTTTTCAATATTAGGGGTAAGTATTGAGTGTCTGCTGTTGTTCTTAGCTAGTTATTTGCATTAGGTTTATTCCATTTAAATTGCAAAAATCCGCTTATTTAAGCGGTTTATTTCTTTATGAAATAAATGGAATAACCCTGCATTAGTTAAGACCATGGGACATCGACTACTTCTAGTTGGCTGTGGAACCGTGCTCTCAATCACGGTTTTTTTACATTCTGCTCTAATTGTCAAGACTCTTTTGTTTTGACAATTGTTTGAATGGAGAAATCATGTTATCCGTTAGTCAATTCCCTATGGGGGCAGAAAATGAACGATATGTTCATTTCTGTCCTTTTTTTGTTTTAAAAATAATGAGAAAGTGGTTTAGATTGGTCGCCAAGGGTTGCGGAGGTATTAGCCAGAATCCATACCCGTAATATGCATAGAGGTCAAGAGATGCTGTGGCTCCCCCATGCTGACGGTCATTATTTATGGTGTTCCTCTATTTGCCTTCCAATCTGTTTCCTTGGTAAATGTCAAATAGCCCACTTATGATTTAAATAATCGGCACGCGCCGACATGGCGGGCATCCTTTCGAATGCGATGGGTCAGCATGGCAACTTAAACAATTTTTTATTTGTTAAAATAGGATGGCAAGTGCGCCGCGCTTGCGTACAAAACACACAACTGTAACCTCGTTAAGGTAAGACGAAGCCGTTCACCCAGAAAAAAATGTAGCTAGCACCTTGTACATCGCATTCAGTTAGAGAGGACGTAGAGATACGTCTTCTTTCCAAACGCATAGAGATGCCGAACTTACAGTCAGTTATTAGTCGCTTTACTTATGACAAATTGGGGGTCAACGTGGAAACAAAGGCAAGATGAATTAGGAGCGGTCTTGTTGCGGATTGAATAGGGTGGACGAGCCGCTATAGGAATGTAATAATTGACTTTAGGCGAATAGATATTTAAAATTTTAAAGGGAAAAATGTTTACATTTAGTGAAGTTAAAGAAACGAGAATAGGAAATGAGGTTTAAAATGAAGAAAGAGAATAAACAGACAGCAGTATTGGTCGCGGTGCTGCGAGGACTCATCGTTGTCATCGGTGCTTTTATTACGGCCTATGGCCTTGAGGCAGTATTAATTCCGAACAACGTATCGGACGGCGGCGTGACGGGTCTTAGCATCGTAGGGTCGAATCTATTCGGGTTGCCTTTGGGACTTCTCATTGCGATTCTGAATATACCGTTCGTATATTTAGGGTATAAACAGATTGGAAAAAGCTTCGCGATATATTCCGTGATCGGTATTGCTTCGCTGGCCGTGGGTACCGTCGTTATGCACCATATTACTCCGATCGTAGAAGGCGATACGCTCCTCGTCACCGTTGTCGGAGGCATCATTATCGGTTTGGGGATGGGTCTTGCTCTTCGGAACGGCGGCGCGCTGGATGGCATTGATATGTTGGCGGTATTGCTTTCCCGTAAGCTTCCTTTCGGTACAAGCGATCTTATCTTATTCCTGAACGTATTCGTATTTATCGTCGTCTCGACCGTATTTGGCTTGCAGGGTGCTATATTATCGGGGATTGCTTATTTTATAGCTTCCAAGGTGATACATATCGTAGAAGAAGGCCTCAGCGGAGCTAAAACGTTTAAGATCATTACCAAACATCCTGAAAGCATGATTGACACTATTCGCGATCGCTTGGGTCGCGGCGCAACGTATAGCGTGGTGCAAGGTGGCTATTCAAATGAGCATTTTAAAGAAATTACATGCGTCATTAACCGTCTGGAAGAGCGGAAAATGAAAGAAATTATTCGTGAGATTGACGAAAATGCTTTCATCATGGTGTATGAGGTTGCTGAAGTAAAAGGTGGCAGCTTTAAGAAAAAGGACATCCACTAAAATATTTCAATTCTAATCCCCTTTTGAAGTGACCCTAAAAAGTTAGACAGGTTATTTTATTAGGCGACATTCTGGGAATGAGTTCGGTACTGTACCGGGCTCATTCCTTTTTATTTTGCCTTCACTAGCTCATCTCGAATTCGGCGATAGCCTTAGCGCCCTTTTTAATCTATTGTCCAAAAAAATTTTTTTAGTGTGAAAAATAATAGGCTCTTCGATTGTATTACTAATGTAAGGGCGAGATCAGAAACAACGAATAAAATATTTGAATTTTAACTAAAAACTCTACGAGGTGAAAGAAATGAAAACAAAATTCAAAATGATTACTATGTCCACTATTACCGCATTATCATTAACCTTTGTAGGTCACAGCTACGCAGCTGCTAACCCTTTTTCGGATATAACGAATATCGCGGTAAAGGATAAAATTGTTGCCTTACAAGAACAAGGCTTAGTCCATGGTATTTCGGACGACTTATTTGCCCCGAATGACACCATCACAGCGGCACAAGGAATTCAGCTTATTGTTAATGCTGCGAATCTGAATCTAGATCTAGTAAGATTCCTTGTAGAACCTAAAGCTACGGATTACTTTAAAAACGCAGATAACGATGCTTGGTATGCGAATGCCTTAATTACGGCAAGCGTTAATGGAGTCGTACTGCCAGCCGATCTGAATCTTAACAAGAAATGGACGCGTGAAGAGTTTACTCACCAGCTTATTAGCACGATTGAAACGCATAGCAATCTTCCAATGATTAAGCTTGTTCCTGCCCAGATTAACGATAGCACGGATATAACCGTTGATTATGATGGATCCATCCAGCGCGCGCTAGCTTATAACGTAGTGAAATTAGATGAACAAGGGAACTTCCATCCTAAAGCTGAAATCTCTCGCGCTGAGGCAGCGGAACAAATCTACAATGTACTCGAATACATTAAGGCACATCCTGCACCATCGCCACAACCAGATCTAGAATCAGAAACAAACTCAAAAAGATCACCCTCGTCAACAAGTCCACAAATACCAGGAACAAAATAAGAGCTACAAAATCAGTTTTCTCAAAATAATAAAGCGATCTCCCTAATCATGGGGGATCGCTTATTTTTGAATGTAAGGAGTATTAACTTTTTTTAAAAAGTGAGTGTTCCTCTTTGGAGCTCGCTTCACGGAACGATTCTCCTCTTTGTAAGTAATAACAGAATTGATCAATGAGCAGGTTGACCTCTCCATCTAAAAACAAATAAATCTCGTAATTGTCATGAATATGAAAGTCTTTAGTAGGCGCTATGCTGGATGTTCCATGGCTGGCTAACTGACGGAAGCGAGCACTCAACTAGAAATGATGCTTTCGAAAATCCCCCGGAGTAATTCCGGTTTGCTTTTTAAAGGTTCGATTGAAATGACTAATGTGATTATAACCGACTCGGGCAGCGATCTGAGTAACATTGAGGTCCGTCCCTCTGAGCAGCTCCATAGAGGCTTGAATCCGGATGGTTGACAGGAGCTCAATGTAGGATTTGCCTTTCACCAGCTTGAGCATATAGCTGAAATAAGATGGGGCCATCAAAGCCTTGGCGGCCAGCTCCTCCAAATGAAGATCCTCATTATAATGAGTCTCCATATAAGTGATGGCTTTATAGAAGGCTTCGCGATAAAGCGCTAGCTTTTGCGTTTCGTGCTGACTCTGCGTTTGGGAATAACGTTTGTATTGTCTCCCGATTATTACGAGAAGCTTTAGCAATTCAGCCTTGATTGCCAGCTGATAGCCCTCCTCTTGTTCCTTCCACTCAGTGAGTATATCATTTAGCAAGCTTTCGACCACAGACTGCATGTGTGGAGGAAGTGCCAGCTTAGGCATAAGGTCGTTCTCGGATATAAGTGGTCTTATATAGGCGAAGTCTACAAAAGTTTGCATTTGCGCCAGATCACGAAAGCTCTCATTAATCGCATGGGGCATAAAATCAACCTGAATTATAATGAAATCGATCGCTTCACGGGTGCTAAGGCGATGCTCTTGAAAAGGGGGAATGGAGAAAAGATCTCCCTTTGTTAAGATATATTGCTGACCTGCAGCCCAATGAAGACAGCTGCCGGACAGTATATAACAGAGCTGCAGGTGCTCATGGGCATGTAAGACTTGATTCATATTGGTTGGAGTCCTAATCTCGATCTTGAAAGGGAAATGATCATCGAGCAACTCTTTATAGAGATAGATTGGATAATCCGACATAATGACCTCCGTTGTTTTGTAAGTCTTTATATGGATCCACTTTTCTAACTGGTGAGGCGACGAGATCAGTCCACATGATTAAACCTCGCTAAATATTCTGTAGGTGTTTGATGATAATATTTTTTGAACATCCGACTGAAATAAAGCTGGTCTTGAAATCCCACTAGGCTTGAAATTTGCTGAATGTTTAGGCTGGTTTGCCTCATAAGATCGCAAGCCTTCTGTAATCTGAATTTAAGGATGTATTGCAGTGGAGTTGCTGCTGTGATGATTTTGAATAGAGTTGTATAGCGATCGCTACTGAGGTGGGACATTTCGGCAAGATTCTTCACATAAATCTCTTCCGCATAGTGATTATGGATATATTTTATTGATTGATAGATCTCATCCCTGATCCTGGTGGATTTGATGGTATCTCCACAGTTAAGATGTCGTGAAATGTTTGAAAACAAGTAGGAAAGCTTCGAAGAGGAAGCAAGCACATAGCCCGCTTTTTTATCACGCAATTCGTCCATCATATCTCCGAACAGAGCGGCAATCTTGTCATCTTGCCCTATAAAACCACTGTTTTGTTCAGAAAGGCCTGCTTGATCAAGCAGTTCCTCAACCCCATAGCCAGTGAAATGCACCCAATAAGCTAAAAACTCTTTTTCAATACTATGACCGTAGTGCTGCTCTTCAAAAGGACGATACAAGAAAAAGCTCCCTGGCTGCAGGGTCACCTCTTGTCCTTTTATATATATTTTCATTGGACCTACAAGATTATAAGACAGGTAAAAGTCCTTGCGACCTGCCTTTCTGTGGGTCATGCGAGTAAACGATTCAAATGAATAATAACCCACTGAATTTATTATCAAATGATGGCTTAGATCGCTACAGCCTTGATCATCATCATCTGGCACTCTATATAAATTTGTAAACCTCATTCCCGCACCACTTTCATAATTGCTTGGTCATATCTTAACACAAATACGTGAAAAATCCATATTATCACGGAAAATATGTATACGGTTCCAGCCCCGTTCAAGGGTACACTTGACTGGTAAGAATAACGGAGGGGGGACATTGAAATGAATATTTTTTTGGGCTTAGAGTATGAGAGCTATAAATATGTGTTTGGGATCTTGAACAATTTCACATTGCCTTTTGACGAGAATAAAACAATTTCTCTGACGTGTGGCAGGAATGATCGGGCAGCTGTACAGCTCCTTGTTTATTCAGAGCAGGAAATGCTGGTTAGTATAAATGAGGAGGCTTGCTTCTATGAGCGGGGGCCAATTGAGATTGCACGAGTGAGTGTTGAGGTGCCGGGTTTAGAGCGGGGGCGAGTCAAAGCCAATCTTATTGGGCTTGTAGAGGATGACGATCGGCAATTGAAAGCAGATATGATTATGCAGCAATCCTCTATCTATGTCGAGAAAAGAAGAGTGCAGCCGGTATGGGTTGAGGTAGTGTTCGATCAGGATGTCGAGCCTGGTGTTTATACCCCGCAAATAAGTGTATATCAGCATAGCATGTTCGAGGATGAGAGGCTGATACGCACATTAACATTCGAGGTAAAGGTGATGGATGTCGAGCTGCGCAAGCCAGCAGACTATGAGTTTTATCTGGATTTGTGGCAGCATAATTCCAATATCGCTCGAAAATACGATGTGGAGCTTTGGAGTGATTCTCATTTTGCTATTATGGAAAGCTATATTTCCTCCTTAGCTGATCTTGGGCAAAAGGCCATTACCGTCATTGTCTCCGAAATCCCTTGGTCTGGACAGTCCTCCTGCTACGATCGGATTGATCCTGCGAATATGTTTGAATACAATATTGTAAGAGTGACCCAGTTAAAGAATCAAGAGTGGATATTCGATTTCAGTGCATTAAACAGATATGTTGAGTTGTGCATGAAATATGGAATTAAGCAAGAAATTGAAATATTCGGATTACTGAATATTTGGGTGCTTGAGGATGCAGGTTATGGTGGCGTTATCAAAGACCATGGAGATGCCGTTCGAATCAGATATTACGAAGAGAGCAGTCATACTTATAAATATATGAAGGAGAAGCGGCAGTTTGAGCTTTACGTTGTTGCGTTGGAGAAAAACTTTATTGAAAAAGGCTGGATAAATATTGTAAGAGTGCTCGCAGATGAACCGGCGGATATCGCCGTTTTCACTCAGCGGCTAAATGCACTTAAAGCTATGGCACCTTCCTTCCAATATAAGGCAGCTGTTGGGCATGCTGATTTTATCGAGCAGGGAATAGAAGGAATGGTGGATTATGTGCCTGTGATTGATTGTATGGCTCATGACTATGATCAAATTATGAAGCTAAAGCAAGGAATAAAAGGTAAAATGCTTTACTATGTCGCCTGTATGCCTCAATATCCCAATACGTTCATAACCTCTCATTTACTAGAGAGTAGACTCATTCCTTGGCTCGCTTGGTATTGGAATGTGGATGGCTTCTTACGCTGGAATTATACGGTATGGCCTAACGATCCCTTAAATCGAATCACCTATCATGGTCCGTTTTTCCCTGCTGGGGATACGAATTTTGTATACCCAGGCCGCGATGGTAAGCCGATGCTAACGCTCCGTTATAAGCTGCTGCAAAAGGGAATTCGCGATTTTGAAATTATTAAAGGTTATATCGATCAAGGAGGAGATAGAGAAAAGCTGATGCAAAAAATGCAGAAGCTATTCTTATGGAGTGATATTAAGGAAGTACATCCGAATGCAAGGAAGAAAAGAGAAGAGCTATTCTCATTAGAAAATCATGAGTATGATCATATTATTGGAGAAATTCTCGAAGAAATGGCTGGCGGGCAATAGTTGATCAAATAGAAGAGGGTGTCTTAAAAGTCATTTATGATGATTTTTGGGACACCCTCTTCGCGGATTTGTGCAAAAGAAACGTGGAAAAGGGAAAGCATTAGCTAAAGAGCCATGCCACAATAAAGAGTAGCAAGCGATTTAACAAATAAGGAGGTAAGCAGTATGGAGCGTTTGGCATTCAGCACACTGCCTTGCGAGGGCTGGTCTATGGACGAAATGATTGCCTTGGCGCATACATGTGGCTTTAGCGGAATCGAACTCAGAGAAGGCGCGATGTGGGGAATTACTACCGAGATGACGGCAAATGAGCGGACTTCGACGCTGCAGAAATTTGAGCAGGCTGACATCAGTATAACCAATATCGGCTCGGGTGTCTGTTTTACAGGCAATGCCGGGGATACGGAGCAATTCAATAGTTTTGTAAAAATCATTCAGCTTGCTAATGATTTGAAGGCTGGTGGAGTACGAATATTTCTTGGTTATTTCAATAACCGCAGAGACAGTTCGGTTCCAGCTATTCCATATCCTCAGCTTGTTGCTCAGATCAAGAAGGCATGCGACTACGCAGCTGATTATGGTGTCCAGGTCTGGATTGAAACACATAATGAATTTGCAACTGGACGTTTGCTGCGCAAGCTGCTAGACGACGTGGATAGGCCGAATTGTGCGGTTATTTATGATATTATCCATCCGTTAGAGGAAGCTGAGCTGCCTTCAGACACAATTGCTTTACTCGGATCGCAGTGTGTTCATGTACACATAAAGGATGGCATTCCGTTTGATGATCCGATGGAGCTTAGCTGGAAATATACAAAAGTTGCTGAAGGGGAGGTGCCGATTGCTTCAATAATAGATCAGCTTGAGCAAGCAGGCTACAACGGCTATTACTCGCTGGAATGGGAAAGCACATGGCGGACGGAGCTGCAGGTTGCTGGTATGGAGCCTACAGTCATTTTTCCTGCCTATGTTGAATTTATGCGTGAGATTTTCCATACTCGAATGAAATGAGGAATGCTTCGTGAAAACATTAATTGCAATTGCTGATGCTGAGTTGCGTGAATTATTTTGGCAGGAGGCCACTATAAATAAGCTTTCCAGCTTTTCTAAGGTTGATTTTATTACAATGGGTGAGAAATTCACGAGTGATGACTTGGCTGAACGAATCGGTGATTACGATGCTTGTATTACAACATGGGGTTCACCGCTCTTTACCCCTGAGGTGCTTAAGCAAGCTGAGAAGCTGAAGTTTATCGGCCATGGAGCAGGCAGTGTTGCATCAATCGTCAATGAAGATGTGTTTAATACTTCAATTGCCGTGACATCGGCCAATACCGTGCTTGGACTTTCGACTGCGGAGTGTGCAGTCTCACTTATATTAGCTGGAGCGTGGAATCATATGGGGTTCAGCGCTATGCTCAAGCAGGGGCAGTGGAGCAACAACAGCCGTGATACAACGCTTGGTGTAACACGAAGAGTCATCGGCTTGATTGGCTACGGCGAAATTTCCAAACATGTGATTCGGATGCTGAAGCCCTTTCATGCAACAATCCTCCTAAACTCCAGCTACTGTTCACCAGAGGAAGCGGCCGCTCAAGGCGTCGAGCTTTGCGAGCTCAACGAGCTGTTCGAGCGAAGTGACATCGTTTCGATGCATAATACGTGGACACCTCGCACGCAAGGGATGATCGGCGCGGAGCAGTTGAAGAAGCTGCACGACGGAGCACACTTCGTCAATACGRCACGTGGTCCTATCGTCAAGGAGCAGGCACTGGTGGAAGAACTCCGTACGGGACGTATTTATGCTGCCCTTGATGTTTACGATCGTGAGCCGCTGGCTGCGAATCATGAGCTGCTGTCGATGCCGAATGTCCTCTGTTTACCGCACATTGGCGGATTCCACGGACTACTGAAGCGCGAGCTTTGCGATTTTATTGTCGATGAGCTGCACCGTTTTGTGCAGGGGGAAACCTTAATCGGTAAAGTCACTCTTAATCAATACCGCAGGCTGACTCCTTGGTGAGGTGATCTGGTGAATGACGAGGTTTAATATAAGAATAGAAGTAAGAAGCAAAAAACAGACGATGATAAAAAATCGTCTGTTTTTTTGTTGCTATAGCCTAGATTTCTTCACAGTTGCGAAGCATTCTGTGTTCAATAATCGAAGGATTTTCCAGTGGCAGTCTGTATTCTGATTCATCAAATTTATCAAACTTTCATTAATTTTATGGTTTTCATACAAATGATGAAGGACTAAGAATAACAGCGATATTCATGTTCTAATCAATCAGATATTGTGAGGGAAAGGAGTGAGATTTCACATATGAACACAGTCAAACAGCCTTTGCATCGGTTAAATCAGAGATTGGTTGATGACATTGAACAGGCTGCATCATCGGGAAAAATGATCTATCATCAACCGGCTTACATGAAAGTTCAACTCAGGCTGGAGAATAGGAGCATAGTGCCAATATGAAACAATCCAATGGATCACCTTTACTAGCCGTTGCAGTTCCTAAGCATCCAGTGCCTCTCAGAGCAAAGAAGCTGAAGGACAGACTGTGGAGAGAACGTTATTTATTTCTATTACTAATGCCGGGTCTGCTTTATTTTATCGTATACCGATACATCCCGATGCTTGGCAATATCATTGCCTTTCAGGACTTTAGCCCGTTTCGCGGTTTTCTGAACAGTGAGTGGGTAGGGTTTCAGCATTTCAAGACGATATTCAGTGATCAGGAAGTTATACGAGTATTATGGAATACGCTTTTGTTATCCTTCTTACAAATTGGTTTTGCTTTTCCCGTTCCTATCATTCTGGCGATTATGCTAAATGAGATCAAAAATGAGCGGTATAAGCGTATCATACAGTCCATTGTGTATTTACCGCATTTCTTATCCTGGGTTGTCGTAATCGGAATTGTGACCATATTCCTCAAGAATGAGGGCATCGTTAACCGCATCCTTCACCCTCTGCTTGGCATAGAACCGATCTCATTCCTCCAACAACCTGGATGGTTCATGCCCTTGGTTATATTAGAAGTCATCTGGAAAGAGGCTGGTTGGGGAACGATTATATTCCTAGCCGCCCTGTCTGGTATTAATCCGAGCTTATATGAAGCAGCGGTTGTGGATGGAGCGAACAGATGGCGGCAGATCTGGCATATTACGTTGCCTGCATTACGCAGCACAATCGTCATTTTGTTTATCCTTCGTCTAGGCACTGTGCTCGATTCAGGCTTTGAACAGATCTTCCTGATGCTAAATCCTTTTACCATGGATGTTGGGAATGTGCTCGATACGTATGTATATTTCAAAGGTATTCAAAATGCGGACTTTAGCTTCGGAACGGCAGTTGGTTTATTTAAGAGTCTAATTGGATTAATTCTAATCCTTGTTGCGAACCGGTTAGCTAAGAAGTACGGAGAAGAAGGCGTGTTCTAATCGATTTTAATGTATTTACCGAAGATCAAAAGGTAGGTGTCGATCTATGATTAATCAGAAATCTATGTCAGGGCGATTGGTAGACATTATAAATATCATTTTGCTGGGCTTATTAGCATTAATAATGCTCTTCCCATTTTACTACATCTTTACTATCTCTTTCACTTCCTACGAGGAGTATAAGCTGAGCGAACTAATTCTATGGCCGGAAAAATGGGTTACCGATGCGTACACCTACATTCTGAATTCCAAAGAGTTTATTCATTCAATTGGTGTAACCATTTATGTGACTGCAGTTGGAAGCTTTGCCAATATCATTTTGACTGCAACGATGGCCTATGCTATAACTCGTAACATATGGGGACAGAAGGTATTTTTGTTTCTGGTACTCTTTACTTTTATATTCAATGCAGGAATGATTCCAACCTATTTGATCGTCAAAGCTACAGGTCTAATTAATAGCTATTGGGCCTTAATTATTCCTGGTGCCATTAATTCATTTAACCTGATTGTCATTCGCCAGTTCATACTGAGCATTCCGGGCGAATTAAACGAGGCTGCCTTAATTGACGGTGCGAATGACCTGCAGATTTTCACAAGAATCGTATTGCCATTATCCAAGCCAGCGCTTGCTGCTTTCGGATTGTTCTATGCAGTAGGACATTGGAACACCTATTTTAATGCGATCCTGTATTTGAATGAGCCTTCCAAATGGACTGTACAGGTTATATTGAGGCAAATTGTAATACTTAACGATACGACGAATTCTCTTGCTTCAGCTGCTCGAGATGCAGCGAGATCGGGCCACCTGCCACCTGGGGAAACGATTGGAATGGCGGCTATTTTATTAGCCACTCTGCCTATCTTAGTAGTATATCCCTTTCTGCAAAAGCATTTTGCGAAAGGGGTGATGCTCGGTTCCGTTAAAGGCTGATCGTTTCTAGATGGACAGAACCTGTAGGGCGTCGAAGGGAATAGGTAACAAATATACTAGGAGGGTTAATACAAAATGAAAAAGACACTCAAAATGGGGCTTGTTGTATGTTTGGCTGCAAGCTTGGCCGCATGTTCAACGGGTAATAAAAAGCCAGAATCTAGCGCAACAACGACTGATTCACCCGCACCAAGCAGCGAAGCACCAAAGACGATCACCATTTCTTCTATAGAAGGGACATGGCAGATTCCATTGAGTGCTACAGGTGAAGGTCTGAAGAAGCTCAACGAGAAATTCAATGTGGAATACAAGCCGCAGTTTGTCCCCTACGATGAATATGGAACCAAATTGCCGGTTGTTATGGCTGCCGGAGATTTGACGGATATTATCGGAATGGAAAGTGCGGATGCCAACTTTTTTAAATGGGTGAAGCAAGGCGCTTTCCTTCCGCTGAATGACTATATTGACAAGTATCCGTCGTTAAAACTTGTACCGAAAAATGTATGGGATGCTGTTACCGTTGATGGCAAAATTTATGCGATTCCGCAATACTTCCCTGCGAAATATAGCAAGAAACCTGTGATTCGCCAAGACTGGCTGGATAATCTCAATCTTAAGATGCCGACAACCTATGATGAGTTGAAGGCAGTGGCGATTGCATTCACGAAGAATGACCCCGACAAGAATGGAAAAAACGATACTTACGGAATCGCATTATCCAAGCAAATCGTATATGGCGCTCAAATGGGTGCTCAGTGGGATACAGGATGGTATAACAAGAACGAGCAAGGGCAATTAATTCCAGGTATCATTTCTGAAGGGTTCAAGGAGCAGACTCAATTGCTCGCGGATTTGTATAAAGAAGGAGCGATTCACAAGGATTGGGCTGTCTCTAAAAATACGGATATCCGTGCAGACTTCTATGCTGGGAAATATGGGATATGGTATGAACAGCCTATGGGAGTTGACCAAGTTTTGTTCGAGAGTATGAAGGAACAGATGCCTTCGGCTGAGATTACCGTTATTCCGGCTTTTAAACAAGCGGATGGCGAGCAGGGGTTCACATCGCTTCCCGGTTATTATACGCTGACGATGTTGAATGCTAAGATTCAAAGCGATCCGGATAAAATTGATCGGATTTTGCAAATGCAAGATTACTTCCGCACATTCATACCTGTTGACAATCGTAACCCGCAAAATCCTGACTTCGACTGGTCAAACGGCGGCGAAGGCGTGGGTTATCAGATGGTGGATGGCGTTATGGCTTATGACGCAGCGTTATATGATAAACGGCCTAGCAGTTATTTTAGTGGTGTAGCAGGCTGGGCACCAAACGATGAAGCAAACGAGCCTGGGAAACAAGTGACCGATCCATTTATCCAGAGGTTCGTAAATTCAACTGTAGAATTGTTAAAGAATACTAAATTCTATATCAATCCTTTAGACCGCATTCATTCCGAAGTTCTCACGGCAAAAGAATCGGAGTTGAACCTGATTGCTCAGGAATGGCAAACGAAGATGATCGTGGGTCAGGAGCCTGTTACTAACTGGAGCAAAATGGTTGACGAATATATGAAAAAGGGCGGTAAAGAAATGATTGACGATGTAAATAAAATTTTAGATTCATCAGGTATTAAGGGAGAATGGAAATAAGTATTTAATGTGTAGAGAAAAGGCCCGTACACGTCAAGATAGACCGTATGGGCCTTTGTAATAGCAAGGTACATGCTTATTTAATAAACTGATAGTTGATCAACGAAGCGCGTATTCACGATTAAATGTATACGCTTACAATAATATGCGATTACCTATTATCAATCGTTTTTTATTCAAGCCGAATCTAGCTATATATGGTATGCGAGGAGTAATGTCTAACAGCTTTTATTATTTTTTGAAAAGGGGTTAGTTAAATGTTCAAACTTAGGTGGCGGTCAAGCTTACAGCTTTTCTTGTCCTTTCTCATGGTTTTTTCCATTTCCAACGGTTTATTAAGCAATCAGGAGGTTCAAGCGGTTGCGGACTCATTAGCAACCGAAGCGGTAAACTTAGTGGAAAATCCAGGCTTTGA
The DNA here is from genome assembly GCF_052115145.1 of Paenibacillus sp. 2TAB26. Classification (NCBI taxonomy): domain Bacteria; kingdom Bacillati; phylum Bacillota; class Bacilli; order Caryophanales; family Paenibacillaceae; genus Paenibacillus; species Paenibacillus sp. 2TAB26. The sequence goes on along the minus strand of NZ_JBFRGC010000010.1, from coordinate 200,024 downwards.
ATCCGGAGATGCGGGCTGGGATTTTTGGGATGCTGCCTCCTCCGTTGTCAGTAACAATTCCCACAGTGGTACGAACAGTGTAAGGGTAAATGCCGGAGATACAGGTTTTGCCCAGATGATTACCACGGGTGTTGAAGAGAATGAAACCTACTATTTTGAAGTCTATGGAAAGGTTGAAGGCGGACAAGAAGGTCTCATTTTTGTTACTTGCCGTGATATAAATAATCAGGAACTCCAGACAACTTCCATACCAAAATTCACAACTGCATCGACAGACTATAAGCTGCGATCTAAAACATTCACTGCTCCGCTGGGTACAGAGAAGATTGTCATCTGGACATGGACAAATAATACAACTGGTAATTATTACTTAGATGATTTTGTGCTAAGAAAACATAGCGGTACAATACCAATTGATAATCCATACCCGGCTCCTCCTGTGCTGCCGCCAGCCGAACATCCGCGCCTGTTCGTTAGGGCAAGTGATCTAGATGAAATTCGCAGTCACCTAGCGCAATCTGAAGTCAAGGATGCTTGGGAAAGGATGCTGGATGCTGCAAGGCAAAGCTATACCGGAATACTTTCAGCTCCAATTTCAGGAAAGAATAATATGAACGATGCCATTATGAAGACAATCCAAGCGAAGGCCCTGTTATATTTACTGCAAGCAGACGAAACAAACGGCCAGCAAGCCGTCAGCATGATGAGCAATTATTTGGACACAGTCGCCTTCCACCGTGACGATTATCGTCCAATGGGTGAAGTTATTACTTTGGGTTCCATTGTCTATGACTGGTGTTACCCGCTGATGAGCCCGGAACAGCGATCGCATTTCATTCAGCGCTTTGTGTCTATCGCCGAAGGCATGGAGATTGGCTTTCCTCCGATTGAACAAGGAGCTGTAGTCGGACATGGCAGCGAAGCGCAGCTGATGCGTGATCAGTTAAGTGTTGGTATTGCGGTTTATGACGAGAATCCAGCTATATATAACATAGTAGCTGGACGGTTCTTCGCTGAGTATGTGAAGCCGCGTAATTATGTATACGCTTCTAATGCTCAGCATCAGGGTGATTCCTATGGACCTTATCGCTATCAATGGGATGTGTTTGCCTCATGGATATTCAAGCGGATGGGTGCTGGCAATGTATTTAATTCCGATCAACAGATGACCCCCTATGAATGGATTTATGCACGTCGTCCCGATGGGCAGCTCATGCGTAACGGTGACACCTTTCAATCGCAACGGCCACTTGGAGAATATTGGTCCGAGCCTATGCCTAATATGCTGCCTGCCAGCTACTATAATGATCCTTATTTGAAGCATGAATTTCTTAGGCAAGATAGCTACAACAAATCATCCAAGGATGATCTTTGGCTTATATTATTTGATGACCCTCAGCTAGCGACAATGAATGAACAAACGTTTCCGCTCACCAAATATTTTCCCGAACCTTCTGGTCAGATGACTGCTCGTACGAGCTGGACAGGCGGCATACAGTCTTCTACCGTCGTTGCGACGATGAAGGTTGGCACCACCTTATTCACGAACCACCAGCATATGGATGCTGGACAATTCCAGCTGTATTACAAAGGCGGTTTGGCCATTGATTCGGGTATTTATGAAGGTGTGAATGGGGGATACTTTGAACCCCACGATCTTAATTACAATAAACGTACGATTGCCCATAATACGATGTTAGTCTATGACCCTGACGAAACGTTCCCGGCAGGTTCGAATGATGGCGGTCAGCGCTTTCTATATGAAGAACCTGCTACGATGACAGATTTGCTTAATCCCTCGAATAATTATGAAGTTGCTGACGTCGTCAAACATCAGTTTGGTCCGGATGCAATTACACCGGATTACAGCTACATCAAGGGAGATCTGACTAAGGCTTATACGTCCAAAATGGAGGATTTTAAACGTTCTTTTGTGTTTCTTAACTTGAAGAATGATGAACATCCCGCTGCATTGATTGTATTCGATAAGGTAACTTCTGCGGATGCTAGCTTCAAGAAAACTTGGTTGCTGCATAGCGAGAACGAACCTGATATATCCGGCGATACAGTCACCCTTGAACGAACAGAGAATGGCTATAATGGCAAATTGGTCAATCGCACTTTGCTGCCCGCTAGCAATAATGCTGAAATCACCAAGATTGGCGGACCAGGCAAAGAATTTATTGTCGATGGTGTCAATTATCCGCAAGAACCCTGGTCCGAGGATAGCACAGAAGCGGGTTCCTGGCGCGTGGAAGTTTCTCCGAAGGATAACGCCGAGACAGATGTCTTCTTAAATGTTATGCAAGTGATGGATGCTGTTAACGGACCTCAGCCGCTCGCTACGGAATCGATCGTTTCGAATGAGATGGTTGGTGTAAAGATTGAAGATCGGGCTGTGCTTTTTTCTAAAACGGGTGTTGATATAACGAACACAGCGAGCTTCGAACTGCCAGTATCGAACAAAGATGTCCGTGTATTGATAACTGATCTAAGCACTGGCTATTGGACGGTAACTAAAGCTGGGGAAACATCTTCAGTCGAATATGAAGTAACGCCTGATGAGGGTACGTTATATTTTGCAGCCGATACCGGAGGTACGTATACCTTACACCATTCTCCTACAAGAACTTTATCCGTACCAGTAGCGCTTGCAACCTTACCGGTACAAGCTGAGAAGGATGCCGTCGTTATGCAAGTTAATGGCGTTGACTTCGCTTTTAATTCAGAGCTGGGCATAAGTGACAGTCAGGTGATCATTCCTTATAAACGGCTGGCTGCTGAGCTTGGTCTGACAACCAATCTGCAAGGATCGACTTTGACAATGAGTCGCCGAGGAACAACGGTTGTGATGACCATTTCTAGCAATGCGATCACCATCAATGGTCAACCCGCAACCCTACAAACACCGGTAACCCTAAGAAATGAAATCGTTTATATTCCGCTTGAGGTCGCCTCTATAGCCAAATGGGCCATGGTCAAGTGGGATGAATTTTCTCGAAAAGCGAAAGTGTCTTCGATTCAACCGAGCACCGAATATAAAGTAGTCGAAATTGATTCCAGTACGACCGCAGATGTTGCCTTACAAGCAGCTGATGGCGATCTGAACACCGTATGGACGGAGAGTGTACCAGGTGCTTACTTGGTCTATGATCTCGGTGAAACTCGGAAGTTCGATCATGTCGATCTCGCCTGGCTCAATGGGCAAGATCGTTACTATCAATACCAGCTGTTAACATCACCAGATGGCAGCGATTGGACATCCATATATACTGGGGAGAGCTTAGGAAGCGATGATACCTATGAAGCGACGTATTTTGCCCCTGCATCAGCTAGATTCGTTAAGCTAATTGGGAACGGATATCGCTCAGATCTGGGAGGCAGCGGTGAAGTATCACTCAAAGAGATGCGCATTGCTACGCCATATTACAAGGTTGAAGCTGTAAGGTCCTCTAGAGGCAAGGGAGAAGAGGTTATTGACGGCAATTTGGGAACGATGTGGACGGGCGAAGACAAGGGGGCATGGATCGAATTTGATCTGGGCGCATCCTACATGGTGGCAGGACTAGGTAGTTCCTGGTACGAAGGAGAAAAGCATTATTTCGATGTGTTGGTCTCAGATGATCAAAAGCAATGGACGACTGTGTTCCAAGGCTATAACAGCGGAACCACGAGAGGCTTGGAGGATATCTTCTTTACACCGATCGGAGCAAGGTATGTTCGGGTAGTTGGGATAGGTAATTGGAATTCAATATGGGAAGCAGTCTTGCACAAACCGACAGCAACACCAACACCAACAGCAACACCGACAGCAACACCGACGGCAACGCCCACAGCAACGCCGACACCAACACCAACAGCAACACCGACAGCAACACCGACGGCAACGCCCACAGCAACGCCGACAGCAGCACCAACAGCAGCACCAACAGCAACAATGACAGCAACATCGGCGCCAACACCAACGCCAACGGCTTTGCCGTTCTACAACGAAAAGGTAAGTCTGGAAGTGGTTAAGGCGTTAGCGGAAAAGGCGAATTCTGTACAGTCCGTTACATTCAAGGATGTACCTAAGGGTGCTTCATTTGGAAAAGCAGTCGAGCTTGCAACTAAGCTTGGAATCGTAAAGGGGGATGCAGACGGTTTGTTCCGTGCTAACGCTTCTGTAACTAGGGCAGAATTTGCTGCTATGTTAGTAAGGGCACTTGGTTTAGAAGGCACAGGCAGCTCAAACTATAAAGATGCCCAGGGGCATTGGGCAAAAAACGAAATCATGACACTAAAATCAAGCGGTATTATTAACGGTTATGTGGACGGTACATTTAAGCCGAATCAAAGCATCACTAGAGCAGAAATGGTTTCCATGCTTTCCAAAGTATTAAATACGACCTCAATTCCAAAGCCATCTAAGTTCAATGATGTTTCTGGCAGCTGGGCGGAGAATGCAATTGATGCATTATTCGAAAGGGGTATCGTGATGGGTAATGCTGACGGGTCATTCAAGCCTCAAGCTAATGCTACCCGACTAGAGTCCCTGCTAATGATCATGCGTATGCTTAATATTAGTCTTGGTTTATCGCTTGATATAGAATAGTAATTTCTTAATTATGCTACAGATGCGGTAGGTACTGATAAAACAGTGGCTACCGCATCGTCCCACAAGAATCTGTCCTACTTCATTTAGAGGGAGCTGCAAATGAAAACAAGTAAGCAAGATAACAACCTAATGCCTCCATTTTCTTCTGAAAAATGGAAGTCGTGGACACCTAGACCGGAAATAGCGCCGATATTTGATAGAAGATTAGAAAATAAGGAGACGTTGCTTGTCATATCTTCTTTAGACTCCTTTCATGCTTACGGTGCTTGGAATTGTGAAATCAATGACGTACTTGAGGGTACTTCTTATGAAATCATGGCTGAATATGAAACGAAGCAGATCGATTATGAATCTGTATCCGTAAATATGATTGTGACTTGGATGGATAAATCAGGAAAGTGGTTGGGAAGAGAATATGTGGATACTTACGAGGATACGGAGGATGGTCCTACAAAACTAAAGAAGAGATTGGATTCCCCAGCAGGCTCAGGAGCGGTGAAGATTGAGCTTGAATTTCGTTGGTCAAAAGGCAGCTCCGTTACTTTCAGGCAAGCATCACTTAATCTGGTTGAGCCAGCTAGGTCACGTAAGGTTAAGCTGGTGACTACCTATGTGAATCCATATGGCGAGCATAGATCGGATCTTTCCGCGAATTTACAGGAACTGCTGGATACGCTTGAGCTTGCAGGACACGAACAACCAGATTTGGTTTGTCTATCTGAGACCTTATATGATCGCTCTTCTGGTTATAGCGTACAGGAGATTGCACAACCCCTTGATGGTGAATTAGTGAAAGCCATTTGTCAAAAAGCGAAAGAAATCCGTTCATATGTTGTATTTAATCTTTATGAAAAGGATGGGCTATGCTTTTATAATACAAGCCTATTAATTAATCGCAGCGGAGAAGTTGCTGGTATATATCGCAAGGTTCATCTTCCCTTGTTTGAGGCCCAGGACGGTGTATCACCAGGAAGTGATTATCCGGTTTTCGATACGGATTTCGGTAGGATTGGCCTTTTGATTTGTTGGGATCAGAGTTTTGTGGAGTCTGCTCGGTGTCTTAGGATGAAAGGCGCGGAAATTCTCTGTATTTCTACGGCAGGTGAAGCGAAAATCCAACAAATCGCTCGTGCGGTTGATAATGGCATGTATGTCGTAGTTGCTGGAATTAATGGTGATATAATAGATGGCGGCTTTGGCAATTGGATCGGTGACCCAGGGAGTAAGCCAAGCCGAATTATTAACCCTAATGGAGAAATTTTAGGTGAAATCGGTCCAGAAGATTCTAAAGTGTTAGGCCTGGAAATCGATTTAAATGCTAAATTCATGGAGTATTGGATGTCGGTAGGGCCAACTTTTGGTGATAAACGCAACTTGTTTGCTCGTGAAAGGAGACCGGATACTTATTAGAATCGTCAGCTATTAATGGCGAGTGGAAACAAATATTAATAGCGTATAACAAAAGTCCGCACACGAGAGCTTGACGGTGTACGGGCTTTTGTATTGCTTTTTTAAACGCTTAATGCAACTTGCTTTTACGGAATTCGCTTGGGGTGAAGCCTGTGAGCTTTTTAAACATACGATTGAAGGAATTAATGTTCTGGTAGCCTGCGGACTGCGCAGCATCTTGGATACGAATGTCTGGCTTAAGCAGCAATACTTTGGCTTTATTGATTCGAACTGAATTTACATAATCTACAAAGTAATCGCCCGTTTTTTCTTTAAAATACGTAGACAAGTAGCTGCGAGAGATATTAAGCTTATCCGCTATAGCATCCAAAGTAATTTCCTTGTCATAGTTTTTTTCAAGGTATTCATAAACGAAGTCAATAATATGGTCTCGCTTATCTTTGAGCTCCTTAACAAGAAAAGCGGAGCTCTGAATCATCGAGGACATTATGGTGTCAAGCTGCTCATAGGTGTAACAAATTTGTAATTCAGTGAGAGCATGGCGCACGGTAGCAGGGTCGATATTGCGCTGCTGAAGAATCTTCTGTGTTCGATGCATGATCGATTCGGCGAATTGAAGGACACTCAATGCACTTTCATTGCGCTTTTTCATTCTTCCAAGCACTCGTCTTACCAGTTGGATCACATCGGTGTCATTTCCGCTGTAAAGATTCGCATCTAGTTCTTCTTCTTGAGCTTGTGATAATTGAATATCCTCGTCTTGCCGCTCTATATCGACAACAATTTGAGTCTCATCATCGAACTTTCTCTTTTTAAGCTGCTCTAGGCCGGTTTGATAAGCCTCATTCCAATCCTCTATGCCACCTGAAGCTGTAATCGTCAGGAAGCAATATTTTCTCTCGGCTTCTAGCACATGATTGATTTGTTCAAGTGTAAGCCTTATGTTCGGATCGGTCATCTCTGTGAATACAATCGATAGGATTTGATCTTTCTCCATTTGGAAGGTTAGGGAGTCAGGGTAGGTCTCCATAATAATTCGATTGACATATTCTCTGATGAAAGAAGTTGCTCGCTCCTCATCTACCTCTATACGATACAGCATAGACTTGTAACTTACCTTGAATAAAAGCAGCACAAATGGACGATTCGATGGAACCCAAGGGGAGCTATCTCCATTCTGATGACGAATCTTCTTCAGTTTATTGGAATAAGCGTAATATTGAAGCAGTGACTCCTTCTCAGACATATCCTGATGAATATCGCGGCTCGTTTTCAAAATATCACTTATTTTGTTATGAATAATATTGAATTCCTTGATTCCACTTATCGAAGGCTGAGTGGTGTTCCACTTCTGCATAGCATCAATAATCTGTTTAACGGGTGTATTGATGCGTACGCTAAGCAGGAAGGAGGCAATCACGCTAATGGCAATAGTAAGGATGAGTAATAATACGAATGAGAAATTCCAGCGAATCTGACTCGAGATCGTTGTATCTGGAACCACATGAATATAGGTTAAGCCACTTTCACCTTTCATGTAGAAGTAGTAGATGCTATCTTGAATGACATAACCTGACTGATCTGTGAACTTAGGTAAAGAGACTTGCTCAGACCTTGAAGAGGTATACAATTGCTGATTGTGATCATTCAAAATATAAAATTTGTCATTAATCGTCTGGCCAAGTTCAGAGTAAATCATGTCTGCATCGGCCATAGCGATTAAATAAAAGTTCGGGAGCTGGTCATTTTTGACGATGATTGGAAGCAACATTCGTTCTCCTGCTCGGTGATTAGAAACAATCTCAGCAAACGAAGATGCAGGAAGTACTTGGAACTTGTAAGGCTGTGTAAACTGATCGTTCCAAAATGAGGCGCTGTAATCTTGACTGTTGTAATAGCGTTCAAACATGACATCCACATCAGCTCCTCGGCCTTTTTCAAGAACAAATCCGGATTCTTTATACATCATAATAATATTTTCTAAGTGTAATAATCGATTTGATAAAAAAAAGTTGAGCTTCTGCATCGTGGAAGCCGCATTTACGTAATCAATAGATTTCTCTTGTGTCCCCTGCATATCTAGAGAAAAAGTTAGAACTGAGCTATGAATCATTGCAATAAGGTTCTCATAATTTTCAGTTGTTTTTTGCATGCTGAGCGTATTGTATTTAATAATTTCATCTTTAATACTCCCCCTGTAGAAGACAACGGAAAATAAAATGAACGATACCAATAGAGAAATAATAATTAAAAAGCTGACTAGTAATCTAATGAATAAAGAGGATGTCTTATCTTTGAGCCTGAGTCGGGACAACATTCCCTTTGGGGACTTAATAACTGACATATTTCTTCACCTATCCTAGGGATTCTTCTATTAAACCTTCGTTATTATAAGCCTGATTGTGGACATCAGCACTGGTTAGATCGAAATGGAACTACTCTTTTTACTAAACCTCTATCCCAATGTACTGTAAAAGCACCTGAATAAGAGAACGCTTTCAACCGGAATATAAATCTTAGTCATGCATTTCTCCTTCATTAAATTGTTATCTATATTAAACCATTATATAGAAGCATATTAATATCATCATATTTTTAACTGTTTAACCAATTTTTAAGATTTTGTTGGATAACGCCTCAATATAACCGCAATAAGCAATTCTTTTTCAAGATGCCAGTAATTACAGAGGTTAGTAATGATCCGTTCCTCAGTTTAGCGGGAAAAGAGGTTATGAATCTAGAGTAAATACATTTTTTGAATATGATGCTTCTGGAGCTTTATACAAAGTACTTGATAATCAACAAGGTTTAATATACATCAATATCAAATTCCGGAGAGCATCCAGGTAATTATCAGGTTTCTATAAACAATAGTGAATTGCTTGAAAATTTAAGAAAACTCATCAACTATTGGGGTGTTAAAAGCAATTGGTGGGTGCAAGGAAAGAAACTTTGGCATGAGGTTGCTTATGCTATAAACGAGCTTGATTGGTCAGAGTCGATTCCCATTACAGACGATTTCATCGTTATGTAGACTAGGAAGGATCGGATGTATCAAAGGGAGGACTTATAAATAGCGTTCCATATCATAAATTAGAATTGTTGAGAGAGAAAGGACTGCTAAATAAACGTCAAAATTTTTTTAAAAAACAACATAACCCTCTAAAGTGAGGTGTAACATATTGGAACGTGAAGATGCAACTCTTCATATTATCAAAAATACGATTAACATAATGCCCAATATTATAGTTCTCCTAACCATATGTCCCTTACCCAAGCACGTGAGAATTTTACTAATTTTGGTGCAGTGAACGAATTGGCATTACAATTTCTTGAAGCAGATAGGCTTGAGTTGTATAACAAAATAAGTGAAAAGATGACTGGCCTTGAGGGATGAAACCTTCAAGGTTTTCTTTTTATCCAGACTAGTGTCGAGTAAAGCAGGCGGGAAAAACGACCCAATGGCTTGTGCTTGTCGGACTCACGCTGATGGCTTTCGCCCAATTAAGGTTTGCATTCAATGAATACAATATAAAACTTAAAATAATAAACATTCCAGACTTAGCAGCTTGGTTGCTGCTACCTGGAATGTTTATTTATCAAAATTATAAGGTTGAAATTGCTCGTGAAAGTACTTTGTATTTCTCATAGCGATCCTGATAGAGGGACGTATTAGATTCACTTGGGTAAAATATCCGCAGCGGTTTGACAAGTATGTTTACGGCTTCCTCATAAGTTTGGTAAACCCCGGAAGCTTTTCCAGCGAGAATGATGTTACCCATCGTTCCAGCTTCACTAACGTTTAATCTCTCTACAGGACAATTCATAATGTCAGCTTTAATCTGTAGCCACAGGTCGGATTTAGCCCCACCGCCTACCGCGCGCAGCGACTCAATAGGAATGCCCGCTTCCGCAAGGCATTCGAGGTTGTAGCGCATTTCATACGTAACACCTTCCATTAAGGCTCGGTACAGATGGGTGGAATCTGTATCAAATGATAATCCATAAATCGTACCCTTGGCTTCGGGATTCATGTATGGCGTACCCGATCCGGCAAAATGAGGAATCACGAGCAAATCGGTAGGTGATGTTGCAGATGTTGAATTCAAATAGTCGTAAACGTTAATGCCTAATTTGCGGGCTTCTGCTTCGGCGATTTGACCGAACTTGTCTCGGTACCACCGAATAAGGGAACCGCCAGTAAAATTGAAGGCATATGTCAAATATAAACCTTCAATGACATGCGGTGCGCAATTGAATTGATACTGGAGCATCTTCGTATTCAGAATTGGTGAAGAATAGGCAGGCGTAATACATTCCACGGTTCCGATACCGTCCACCGCATGATTGTTATGTAAAATACCTGCACCGAGAGCTGCACAGGCTTGATCATGGCCGCCGGCTACAACTAACGTTTCTGACCGGAAGCCTAGCGATTGTCTTATTTCATTGCGAATGGGGCCAATGATTTGACCAGACTGAATGAGGTCAGGAAATTTGTCTGCTTCAATTCCGGCGGCATCAAACATATCAGAGTCCCATTCTTTTTTGGACACATTAAAGGCCATCGTGCGAGAGGCCAAGGTGTAGTCTGTAACCGAAATACCCGTGAGTAAAAAAGCAATGAAATCGCCAAACGGCATGAACTTCCATACTTTTTGGTAAATCTCAGGCTGGTATTGTTTGATCCACATGACCTTCGGAAGGGAGAACATCGGATGCAGAGGGACTCCGGTAAGCTCCATCGTCCGTTCCTTACCGATTTTTTGTTCAATGATTGCAGCTTGCTCTATACCTCTTGAATCCGTATACAAAATGGCATTGCTTAATACATTTCCATCATGGTCGACGGGAACAACCGTCTCACCCAAGGAAGAAATGCTGAGGGCGTGAACAATGACGCCGGGAACAGCTAAGAGCACATCCGCGATAACCCGTCTGACGGACTCCCAGACTCGTTCTGGATTTAGCTCAAAAGCTCCTGGTTTAGGCTGTTCCAAAGGGTATTCCATATACGCGGCTGATAGAAGAGTTCCGCCCTCATCAAAGAGCGAAGCCTTACATCCAGTCGTTCCGATGTCGAGTCCCATTAGTGACAATTTATAATCCCTCCAATAATAAGTATATGTTCATTATAAACAATTTTTGTTTGTTTGTATAATAGAAATTTTGAAAATAATCTTTTAAACAAAATAGCTGAAAACTTTGATATGTAGCGATATTAATGGAATTTTGCTATTCGAAATGCTATATTCGAAAAAAACGAATTTTAATATTATAATTTCGTGGTTGCTTATTACATAGGAATTAACTATAATATGTTTGAAACGAACATTAAATAATATAGACTGATAGAAAGGTGGAAGGTAATTTGTCTAAAGTCTCCATGGGTGAAATGCTGCGGGATGCTTCTCGTAGGGGCTATGCGGTCCCATGCTTTAACGCAATAAATTTAGATATGGTTCGCGGAATCATTGAGGCCGCTGAGGATGAACAGTCGCCAGTCATCCTATGCCATGCTGAAATTCATTTTAAGTATACACCGCTCGAGCAGATTGCACCCATTATGGTAGAAGCGATGAACCGTGCCAAGGTACCGGTCAGCATCCTTCTCGATCACGGAAAGAGCTTCTCCGCGGTAACGAATGCGATGCATTTAGGCTTTAACGCAATCATGTTTGATGGTTCGGAGTATGAGTATGAAGAAAATGTTCGCAGAACCGCAGAGGTCGTGAAGATTGCTAAAACGCTTGGCGTTTCGGTGGAAGGAGAGCTCGGCTACGTAACTCGGCCAAAAAGCGGCGGGGCGGAAGGTGAAGATGATGATTCCATCATTGACGATACTTCGCTTTATACCGATCCCGAGCAGGCAAGGGAGTTTGTTGAGCGAACCGGTATTGATGCGCTTGCTGCTGCATTCGGTACTGTGCACGGCGTTTATTTGAAAAAACCAGTTTTGGATTTAATTCGCTTGGAGCGAATTCGGAATACGGCCGGTGTTCCGATTGTGATGCACGGTGGATCTGGATTGTCGGAGGAAGACTTCCATAAGTCGATCGATCACGGTGCGTCTAAAATCAATTATTACACAGGGATGGCGCTTAAGGTTGTTGACCGGGCTAAAGAACGTTTTATCCAGTCGGAAGAGAAGACGTTCTATCACGAATTCATGATGAATGTCATTCAGGACTTTAAAGAAGACGCGCAGCATATTATGCGCACGTTCCGCAGCAGCAACAAAGCGTAATCACCAATAAAACAAGTATATGGGGTGTGTCAAATATGTCCGTTACCGCTCGTTTAAATCGTTTATTTAGTGAACAAGGCAAGTGCTTTGATGTCGCGATTGATCATGGCTTTTTCAATGAATATTCATTCTTGGCCGGCATTGAGAATATGAAAGCAGCAATCGAGACCATTGTACGTGCCAATCCCGATGCGATACAGCTTAGCGTTGGTCAAGCAGAGCATCTTCAAGCTATTCCAGGCAAAGAAAAGCCTTCACTCGTGCTGCGTACAGATGTTGCTAACGTATATGGCACGAAGCTTCCTTCACACTTATTCAGTGAACTCATTCATAATCCGGTTGAACAAGCAGTTCGCCTGGACGCAGCATGTGTCGTTGTAAATCTGCTGCTTCTGCCGGGACAACCGGAGCTTCATCGTCAATGCGTGCAAAATATATCAAAGCTGAAAACGGAATGTGAGCGTTATGGCATGCCACTTATGGTTGAACCGCTCGTTATGCTTCCGAATGAGCAAAAAGGCGGCTATATGGTCGACGGTGACATTACGAAGATCGTTCCGCTTGTTCGTCAAGGTACGGAGCTTGGCGCGGATATTATCAAAGCCGATCCATGCGATAACGTAGAGGATTATCATAAGGTTGTAGAAGCGGCATCAGGCAAGCCGGTATTGCCGCGTGGCGGCGGACGGGCTTCTGACGAAGAAATATTGTCGAGAACTTACGCACTTATGCAGCAGGGAGCTTCAGGAATTGTATATGGACGCAATGTCATCCAACATAATAATCCAGAGGCGATGACTCGCGCATTTATGGCTGTAGTTCACCAAGGCGCGACGCCTGAGCAAGCATTAGCTATTTTGAAAGGAGCGTAATCGGCATGGCGAAAAAAGTCATTCGCTTCGGCGTTATCGGCTGTGGATTAATGGGAAAAGAATTTGCAAGCGCCTCAGCGCGTTGGTGCCACTTGAGCAATGTGGATTATATTCCTGAGATTACACATGTATGCGATGCGCATCTGCCTGCGACAGAATGGTTCGAGAATAACGTGCCTAGCGTGAAGAAAACCACCTCCGATTACCGCGAGCTCATTGCGGATCCGGAAGTGGATGCTGTCTACTGCGCAGTGCCGCATAACCTGCATGAGCAATTATATATAGATATCATTAAAGCTGGAAAACATTTGCTTGGTGAGAAGCCATTTGGCATCGATGCAGAAGCCAATCAGTCAATTATGAAAGCAATCGCGGAGAATCCGGACGTGATCGTTCGCTGCTCCTCTGAATTTCCATTCTTCCCGGGAGCCCAACGGATTGTCGAATGGGTTAATCAAGAAAAATTCGGACAAATTATCGAGGTTGAAGCCGGCTTCTGGCATAGCAGTGACCTCGATCCGAACAAAACGATCAATTGGAAGCGTCGTATCGGAACTAATGGTGAATACGGCTGTATGGGTGATTTGGGCATGCACGTCGCACATCTGCCGTTCCGTTTCGGTTGGAAGCCAGCTAACGTAAGGTCACTGCTTAGTAAAATCGTGCAAGAACGTCCGGATGGTAAAGGCGGCATGGCCGCTTGTGAAACATGGGATAATGCGATATTGGCATGTGACGTTAAAACAGATAAGTATAATTTCCCGATGGTGCTTTCCATGAAACGGATTGCTCCAGGTCATGCCAATACTTGGTTTATCCGCATTAACGGCACAAAAGGCTCTGCAGAGTTCACGACCAAGAACCCGAAGCAAGTCGCATTCCTTCCATACGAGCCAGGGGGCGAGCAGGCATGGCATATTTCAGATGTTCCATATAAATCAACCTATGGAACGATTACTGGAGGTATTTTCGAATTCGGCTTCTCGGACTCGATTTTACAGATGTGGGCAGCTTTCTGCGATGAGATCGCAAATGGAAAAGACAACCAATCTTCCTTCCAATGTGCGAAACCGGAAGAAGCGGCCATGAGCCATCGACTATTCACAGCGGCTTTGGAGTCAGAGAAAACAGATAATACGGTTTTGCTGAACTGGGAATAGGACTGCTTAAGGGGGAGGAAAACGTGGAGCTTTACGGAAGGAAATGGAAACGTCGCGAGCTGGAAGCGAGAGTTGGCCGCATTGAGCAAATTGGCGGTGTTGAACGTTATACAAGAAGTGAAGGGCCTGAAGCGGGAGTAGACACGTTCCGAGTGCGAACCGGAGGGGGGTTATGTTACTGGGTAACGCCAAGCAAGGGAATGGACATCTCACTTGCTGAAATGCATGGCATACCAGTTAGTTGGTCCTCGAGCAATGGAGAGCCTCACCCTTCTTATTACGATCAGCGAGAAGCGGAATGGCTGCGAACAGCATCCGGTGGATTGCTTATGACCTGCGGATTATCACAGGTTGGATCGCCGGGTAAAGACATCGACGGTGCTTACGGTCTTCATGGCCGAATTCATCATACGCCAGCACGTCAAATTTCATCTTGGTCAGAATGGGCGGGCGATGATTATGTGCTGCGAGTCCGTGGAGTCATAGAGGAGACCTCGATTTTTGGAGAGCATCTACGCCTGACTAGAACAATAACTAGCCATTTAGGTGAAAATCGCATAACGATCCTAGATTCCGTTCAGAACGTTGGATTCCGTCCTGCGCCTCATATGATGCTATATCATTTCAACTTCGGATTCCCGCTGCTTGCCGAGGACACGACAGTGGAACTTCCCAAAGGAAGAACGTCAACTCGCGACAGCGATATGGATATGAGAAGGATGGGATTATGGCAATCGCCTGATCCTGCCTTTAGAGAACAAGTGTATTATCATAAACCTGATCAAAGTAAGGATGCGGTCTTTGCACGTATTCATAGTCCCTCATTCCCGATTCGTCCTGCAAACACCAATTCACATGGTTTATCGGTAGAATTGGAATGGGATCCTGTCACGCTTCCGAAATTCGTTCAGTGGCGAATGCCAGGGTCAGGTGAGCATGTACTCGGACTGGAGCCTTCTAATTGCTGGACGAGAGGAAGGACGGACGAAAGGGAGAGAGGATCGCTCCGTATATTAGAGCCGAGTGAAACCGTCGATTATCGATTGGAATTGCGATTTATTTAAACACATTCTAAGGAGGATAAAGGTATGCTGCAGACTAAGCCTTATGTATTTTGGTTCGTAACCGGAAGTCAGGGACTGTATGGTGAAGATGTTTTGTCAAAAGTGGAGGACAACGCGAAGGAAATGGTCGCTGGGCTGGATCAAGACGATGCTCTTTCTTATAAAATCATATTTAAAGCTGTCGTAACAACGCCGGAAGCTATCCGTCGTGTCTGTCTGGAAGCGAATTCAGACGATCATTGTGCGGGAATCATTACTTGGATGCATACGTTCTCGCCAGCAAAAATGTGGATCTCAGGCCTTACCCAACTGCGTAAGCCGTTGCTTCACTTTCATACGCAGTTTAATGTAGATATTCCATGGGACAGCATTGACATGGATTTCATGAATTTGAATCAAGCGGCACATGGCGACCGAGAATTCGGATTTATTGGAGCCCGTCTTGGCATAGCCCGTAAAATCATTGCAGGTCACTGGAAAGACGTGAAAGTACGGAGCAGAATCGGTTCTTGGATGAGAACGGCTGCCGGCTTTACGGAAAGCCAAACGATGAAGATCGCTCGTTTCGGTGATAACATGCGTTATGTCGCCGTCACGGAAGGTGATAAAGTAGAAGGACAAATAAGGTTCGGTTGGTCGGTTAACGGTTATCCTGCAGGTGATCTGGCGGAACGTGTGCAGGATGTCACGGATGGACAAGTCAAGGAATTGATGGATGAGTACACAGAGCTTTATGACTTCACAGAGAACGGCCAACGTGAAGGCACCGAGCGTGATGCGATTCGGGAACAAGCACGTATCGAGATAGCATTAAAAGCGTTTCTTCAAGAAAGCGGTTACAGTGCATTTGTAACAAGCTTTCAGGATTTACACGGCTTGAAACAGCTGCCCGGGCTAGCTGCGCAGCGACTTATGGCTGCCGGATACGGCTTCGGAGCAGAGGGTGATTGGAAAACTGCCGCTCTTGTTCGCATTATGAAAATAATGGCTGAAAACAAAGGCACGTCCTTTATGGAAGATTATACATATCACATGCAGGAAGGCAATCAGCTTGTGCTCGGCTCTCATATGCTAGAGATATGTCCGACAGTTTCCGTCAGCAAGCCAAAGATTGAGGTTCATCCGCTGTTCGTCGGCGGTAAAGCCGATCCGGCTCGTCTCACTTTTAATGGGAATAGTGGTAAAGCAATCAATGCTACCGTAGTTGATCTTGGAGACAGATTTCGTCTGATAGTGAACGAAGTAACTGCTGTGAAGAACGAGAAGGAAATGCCGAACCTGCCGGTAGCGCGTGTTCTGTGGAAACCTGAGCCGTCGTTATCAGATGCTGCGGAAGCGTGGATTTTGGCTGGCGGCGCGCACCACTTTGGTTTCTCTTTTCATGTTACAAGCGAGCAGATGGCTGACTGGGCTAAGATGGCCGGTATCGAATGCATCATTATCAATCAGACCTCTACGATGACGAGCTTGGAGAACGAGATTCGTTGGAATGATCTATATTACCGTTTGAACCATAAATACTAGATGTTTTTATGACGAGAAACCAACGCTCCTGTCTGTTGTGCGCTATTAAGAGCTGTTTGTGTTTCTCGTCCATTTTCATTCCGGGGGGACTTGCGATGTTGAGTATTGAAGTTAAAAGTGAGTTAAAAATGATTGTAGGCGATTCCTATTTTAAAGACGATCCCCAGTCGCTGATTACCCATTCCTATGACGGTACGCCGATGCAGCAAGCACTGCCTGATGGCGTCATTTATCCGGAAACGACCGATCAGATTTCAGCAATTATGAAGGTTCTCCATCGTCATCGTATTCCCTTGATCACCCGCGGCTCGGGAACCAACTTATGCGGAGGAACTGTTCCTGTTACTGGTGGCGTTGTAATGGTTATGCACAGAATGAATCGGATATTGGAGATTGATCTTGAAAATTTGACGGCGGTTGTACAACCCGGCGTGAACACGAAGCAGTTTATCACTGAGGTTGAAAATCTAGGGCTTTTTTACCCGCCTGATCCGAGCAGTATGTCCATTTCCACAATCGGTGGAAATATTGCAGAATGCTCTGGCGGTCTCCGTGGTCTCAAATACGGAACGACCAAAGATTATGTTATCGGACTCGAAGCAGTTTTAGCCAATGGTGATATATTGCGAACGGGCGGAAAGCTGATGAAAGATGTGGCTGGTTACGATCTTACGAAGCTTCTTGTCGGCTCAGAGGGAACGCTTGCCGTTATTACGGAGGCTACACTTAAGCTTATTCCACCTCCAAAAACAAAAAAAACGATGCTGGCGATGTACAGAGATATCAATGGAGCTGCGAGAACGGTATCCAAAATCATCGAAAACCGGATAATTCCTGCGACGCTTGAGTTTATGGACAGTCCAACCATTCAGGTAGTCGATGATTATGCGAAGCTCGGATTGCCAAGGGATATGGAAGCGATTTTGCTTATCGAGCAGGATGGCGAAGCTGAGACAGTTGAGCGAGACATAGCTATGATTGAAGAAATATGCCGAAGTGAGCAGGCTGATCGTATTGATGTTGCAGAAACCGCAGAAGAAGCACTGAAATTAATGACAGCACGCCGCAGTGCGTTCACGGCGTTAGCGAGACTGAGGCCTACGACGATACTTGAGGATGCAACTGTCCCACGTTCAAAGATAGCTGACATGGTTTTGGAAATAAACCGTATTGCCAAGAAACATAATGTTCAGATTTGCACCTTCGGGCACGCTGGCGATGGTAATCTACATCCTACGGCGACTACGGATGCTCGAGATCATGAAGAGGTGCATCGCGTGGAGGCCGCGTTCGAGGAAATCTTCGAAGCAGCTATCCGTTTGGGAGGTACTATTACGGGGGAGCATGGAGTTGGTATCGTGAAGGCTCCATTCTTAGAATGGAAAGTAGGTACGGCAGGTATTGAAGTAATGAAAGCGATCAAGTCGGCGTTTGATCCACTGAACATTCTTAATCCAGGAAAAATGTTCGCGAAGGAAACAAGGAAAAGGGTGGTAATCGGACATGCATGAGAAAAGCATAGACAAGCCGAGAAGTCCGATGGCTTCTAAGCTCGCAGCCAAACTGGATTATGAGCAGCTAACTAATTGCATGCGCTGCGGATTTTGTCTCCCTGCATGTCCGACCTTCAGGGAAACCGGTATTGAGGCAGAGTCACCAAGAGGACGAATCGCCTTAATGAAAGCGGTTGTTGACGGCATAATGGAGCCTGACCAGCAATTTGAGGAGCAAATGGATCATTGTCTTGGCTGCCGAGCGTGCGAACCTGCTTGTCCCGCCGACGTGAAATACGGGCAGCTTATCGAACAAACGCGGGATGCAATTGAAGAACATACCGATCGGCATCGTTGGTGGGTAAAAGGGATTCGCCGCACCGTATTAAAAGAGATGTTCCCTCATCAAAAACGGATGCGACTGCTGGGTGGCGCTCTTAAGGCCTACCAGAAAACAGGGCTTCGCAAAGTCGCTCACGCCAGCGGGATGATGAAGCTGTTTCCATCTCATTTGCGGGAGATGGAGAACATATTACCTGACACATCATATAAAGGAGTGGCCGAGAAAATCGGGGTCAGGCACTTGGCTAAAGGGGAAAGAATCGCTACCGTTGCATTATTTCGAGGCTGCCTCATGGATATGATGTTTACGAAAACCAACATCCATACCGTTAAATTGTTAACGGAATCGGGATTTGACGTGCTCATACCCGTGACTCAAAATTGCTGCGGCGCCTTGCACGCCCACAGTGGGGAGTCCGAAGAAGCCAAATCTCTGGCACGGGTGAATATCAGAGCCTTTAAGGATGCGAACGTCGATTTTATCGTAACCAATGCGGGAGGCTGCGGAGCAATACTGGTCGAATACGATCATTTACTCCATGATGATCCGAATTGGAAAGCAGATGCCAAATGGTTTGCCGAGCGGGTCATTGACATTTCCGATCTTCTGGTTCGGATAGGCCGCAAGCTGCAGTTCTCAGAACGAGGTAAAAGTAAAGCGGAGAAATCACTCCGTATAACATATCAAGATTCTTGTCATCTCCGTAATGTCATGCGTGCATCGGATGCACCAAGAAAGCTTATGGGAGAGATTGATGGCGTAAATTATGTTGAAATGAAAGAAGCGGATCGCTGCTGCGGCTCTGCAGGTATTTATAATGTGACTCAACCGGAAATGGCAGGACAAATACTGGAGCATAAGATGGTGCACGCGAATAATACACAGGCGGAATACATTGTGACCAGCAATCCTGGCTGCTTGCTGCAAATGAAGCATGGGATTGAGAAGCACGGCTCTCCTGAACGAATGAAAGCTGTCCATATCGTGGATTTTCTATTTGATCGATTGAACATCGATTAGTAATGAAGTAGTTTCAAGTAGTAAAATGTTTAAAATAGACGAAAACATTATGAAATGAAACATATTTTGTTGATTTCCAAGAATTCATTCCATACAATAAAGGTACAACCTTTCGGAAATGTAATCGTTTATTGCTTTTGCTTAAAAACCATCTGCTGGAGATATGAGGGAGTGCCATGAAGGACGACTTGAATGACAGACAAAAACAAATAATTCAACAGTTACAGACCAAAGGTGAGGTCAAAATATCGGAATTGAAGGAACACTTCGACGTAACGGATATGACTGTGCGAAGAGATTTGGAGAAAATGGAACGCAGCGGCCTGCTTAAAAGAACGTTCGGTGGCGCCATTCTTGCATCGAAAGATGTTGCCCTGGGAGAGCGTTCTATTGTACGAGGAGTAGAGAAAGAACGAATCGGGCGTCTTGCAGCCAGCTTAGTGCAGCCTGGTGAATCGATATTTATTGATGGAGGTTCTACGACGCTTCAGATTGCACGGCATCTTCCGGAAGATGCCAATATTACCGTTGTTACGAATGCTATTAACGTAGCTGCCGAGTTGTCAGAAAAAAGGATTCCGACCATAGTTCTTGGTGGAATATTAATGGATACGACCAAGTCAATGGTTGGGCCTGTCACACTGGAGACGATTTCTCGTATGGCATTTGACAAGGTGTTCTTAGGAGCAACGGGACTTCATCCTCAGCACGGATTCAGCAACTCCAATATGCATGAAGCAGAAATCAAGCGTGTTGCCATTCAAAAAGCAAAAGAGTCGTATATTGTAATTGATCACTCTAAGTTCGGTACGAGCATGCTGGTTTCTTTCGCGGATTTGAAAGTTGTCACAGCAATAATTACGGACGAAAGACCGAATCAAGAAATGGTTTCCATTTGTCAAACTGCCGAGACAACCATCTTCTTAGCATAGATATCATTAATTGAATTTGTCTCTACGCTTATGTTTTATGTATCACTTAATTGTTATTGAAATGAAATCGATAAGGATGAATGAACCAATCGTTGTGACATCACAATGGTTGGTTCATTTTTATTGCCGAATATTATACAGAATCTACGTTGTCTACCAACCATACTAGTTATGCTTGATCAGATTCATCAAATATTGAAGCTAAAATACCACCAAAACACATAGCAGTTTCAAAGATAAGTACATGTTAATAGAGATGGACGAAGTGATAGGATAATGATGTTAAGAAGGGATACTATCACGGGGGGTATTTAATTGAAAACAATGATTTGGAATCGAGTTTTCCTAGTTGTGATGATTGTGATGTTGTTGACGATGAGTTGGCCGACGGGAACGAATATTTCATATGCTCAAGCAGGTGAAAGCTCGATTTTCTTTGACAATTTTGAAGATGAAGAAGCTGCAGCCTGGACCCATGAAAGTGGAACCTGGGCTACCGTTAATAGTAAGGGAGTAACTTTATTTTCTGATGAATTCGAGAATGGAAGTGCTGCAGGGTGGACTAATAATGGGGGCGAGTGGTCTAGCGTACAAGGCGAAACGTCCAAAGTCTATCAACAGAGTTCCAGCAACGGGGGAGCAGAGCTAATTGCAGGGAGCAATGCTTGGACAGATTACTCCTTTGAAGCGGATGTGAAGCTGATCAGCGGCGCTGGAGCGATGCTGGATTTTCGGCATCAGGATAACCAGAATTTTTACTATTTGTATATGAGTGAATCGTACATCAGGCTGATGAAACAAAACGGCAGCGCTCAAGATTGGTTAAAGGCATATGATGGTCCTTCACTTGATGTCTCGAGGTTTGTGCATCTGAAAATCGATGTGATAGGGAATCAAATCCGAGTATATAAAGACGGTGATTTGGTCATAGAGACTACGGACGATAACGGTTATATTCCATCCGGTAAAGTAGCGCTTGCCACATGGGCCTCATCGGCGCAATTCGATCATGTTGCCGTGACAGATCTGTCTGCTAATCAAGTTTATTCGCAAACGGAGAGTAGCGGCGGTATTTCCAATACAGGCAATAGTACTTGGGCTGATTATTCCGTACAAGCTCAAGTTATGCCGACAGCGATAAGCGAGGATGGAACGGTAGGCTTAAGCCTGAGATATAAGGATAGTCATAACAGATACGATCTACAATATATCGAAGCTGGGAAAATCCAGATTGTCAAAGTTTTGGACGGAGAAGTGACAACGCTTTCAGAAGCGGCTTTCAGCATGGAAAAGGGCAAGTCCTATACGTTCAAAGGTGTAGCAGGGGGGAAATACATCGATTTATATATTAACGGCGTTAAACTACTGTCTACAGTAGACACATCTTTTGCAACCGGAAAGATTGCTTTGACGATGTCGAGGGCAACTGCGAACTTTGATAATATCGAGGTGCAAAAGGTATTAGCACCTGTTAATTCGGATGGTCATTCAGCTTATTATGTTAGTTCCAGCACTGGCGATGATGCGAACGATGGTTTAAGCGCTGAACGCCCATGGAAAACTCTGAATAAAATCAATATTTCGACTTTCAGTGCAGGGGATTCCATCCTCTTGAAATCGGGCGACGCATGGAATGAACAGCTTGTTTTGAAGGGGTTCGGCTCGAAGGAATATCCGATTACTGTTTCTTCTTATGGTTCAGGCGCTAAGCCTGTCATTTCGTGGAATGCTCCATACGGTGGAAGTGTAGTCACTGGACATAATTTAAGCCACTGGACGATTAAGGGATTAGCCGTTAACATCCTAACCTCTTCAACGTTATCATGGAGCAATATTACAGCAGGAATAAACGTTATTTATGATAATGCCCAGCGGTACGAAAATCTTCGAATTGAAGAGAATGAGGTATACAGCGCTAATTACAACAGTAATAGCAATGGAATTATGATTACGGCGTTGATTCCGGGAACAGACATCAAAGAGGTTGCAACGGATGTGTCGATAATTAACAATGAGGTCCATAATGTGGGGTGGTATGGAATAACCACTGCTGGATGGGATACCGCGAAAAACGAGGATTTGCGCTCCCAGATGCTTTTTGGAAGATTTAAAATCAGCGGAAACTACGTGCATCATACTGCCAGCCAAGGAATCGTTCTGCAAGATGCTCATCATTCCGTTATAGAAAGAAATGTTGTTCATGACGGAGGTCTCGGTGTGGACACTTGGGGGCCAGGTGGCTTGTGGATCATTGCCTCCCGGGATTCTGTAATTAAATTTAACGAAGTTTATAACATGAAGGACGCGGAATCGGGTTATGACGGATCAGGGGTCAACGTGGATTGGTACTGTGACAATATTACCGTTCAGTATAATTACGCGCACGATAACAAAGGCAATGGAATAACGACAATGAGTAATTACGGAACAAAAATATGGAATAACAAAGTCAGAGGCAATCAAGGGCTACAATCGAACGGGAATGGTCAAATTGCGCTCGGGAATTTCACGGGTAGACCCGATCTCTCATCAGGAGAGCATGATCTTGATGTTGCAAATAATATGATCATCGTAGACATAGAGAATACGGCCGCGATCAATAGCGCTTCTAATCCCCATGGAACGTGGACAGGAAATAAGATTTATAATAATCACGTTGCGATTGCCAGAGGAATAACGAACTTCAATATTTTCGATATTGCTTCAAATACGAACTTTGATGTTATTGATCATAACGATGTCACTAATGAAGCACTAGCCTTTAGCTCGATTTATCATGGAACAACCTATACGAGTCTTGGATCATGGCAACAAGGTACAGGGTTTGACGGCAATACACAAGTGCTGCCGATTGATGAATCGATTCCTTCGACGGTAAATCAAGTTACCGCGACGCTTAACGATTATCCTGAGTTATCCTGGTCGGAGGCAGAAGATCAAGGGAATGGGATCCTGCACTATAACATCTATAGAAGCGAAGACGCGGCTTTTTCGCCAGCTTATTCCAATATGGTGGGAGAATCCGCTACGACAAATTTTATTGACAGGGAAGAAGCACAGCCAAACACGACGTATTATTACAAGGTAGAAGCGGAAGATCGGAGCGGAAATGTAGGGGCTGCTTCAGAGGCTGTCCATCTAACTACCGGACCGACTGTCCCGGAAACCGAGCAACCGAAAATGGTTGATTTTGCAACCTTTCGAGATGGTTATCAATTAAATGTTACCGATTTACAGACTATGCCTTATATCGCGGGAATACGACCCATTCAAAAAGTAGAGCTATACGTGGATGATAGATTGATTCAGGAAATGACGGTATCGCCTTATGCATATACCGTAAAGGGCTTAAGCAATGGAGAGCATACTCTGCAATACAAGGTTTACGATATGACCGGGACTGTTACCGAGTCGAGACGGATTAAAGTAAACAAACAAGTTACCGCCCTGCGCAGCTTATTCACACAATCTAGGCCGACAATTGACGGCTCAATCCAAGAATGGGGTACGCCCGAGTTTGTCATGGATCAGAAAGCCCAGGTGAAAAGTATTGAAAGCACTTTCTCTGATCAATGGTCTCCGCAAAGGTTAAATGCAATAGGGCATACCCGGTGGGATAATGACAATTTGTATATCGCAATTAAGGTTATGGAAGACGTACATCGTTTGCCTATCTCGAATGCGGCCGATTTGTGGAAAGGCTCCAGCATTCAGATCGCCATAGATCCCGATAGAGGAACTATTCCAGGAAGCAAAGGATACACTGAATTCGCATTTGGGTTAACAGATGAAGGCCAGGCTGTCGGGTATCGTTACAATGCTATTGCCGGCAAAACTGCAGGCGAGTTTACCGCAGGCGAAATGGAGATCACCAGAGACGAAGCGACGAAGTCTACTAGTTACGAATTGAGTATTCCTTGGGGCGAAATCATTCCGGGAGGAATTTCAGTTAAAGACGGTTCCGCCTTAGGGATCTCTGTACTTGCCAATTATAGCGACGGAAGCTTCATCAACCCGGGTAATGGAGATGCCCGAAATGGATGGATTGAATACAATAGTGGGATCGGAGCTGGAAAAGCCCCAATTCAATATGGATATTTGATTCTTAGCAAACAGATATTTGAAACTCCAACGATTAGCGCGATAGCCGGAAATGGAGAGGCGCAATTAAGTTGGAGTGCGGTAGCCGGAGCAACAGGTTATAACATTAAGTACGGTACAGCTAGCGGAGTGCATTCTAGCAAGATTGATGCAGGGAGCGTCACCCATCTTACTGTATCTGGGCTGACAAAGGATACGACCTATTACTTTGTTGCGGAAGCCTACGATGCATATGGCGAAAGCGGTCTTTCTAACGAAGTATCAATCGTCGCTTTAGGCGAGAGTGGTATCGGAAGTCCTGGAAGCCAAGTCGGCAACGCTCACTCAAAGGTAGAGATTAAGGACGGGGCGGCTCAAGTGAAGTTGGATGAAGGTCAATCGAAAGCTGTCGTCCTCTTATCGGAAGTCGGGAATTATCCGCTTCAAGTGCATCTTGGCAAAGTGGCGATTACCATAAGTCAAAAGACGCTGGATGATCTCAGAAAACAATCAGGCATTATCGCTGGTACTTTAATTGAAGTGACCATGAGCCCTATTAACAATTCTGCTATATTAAACGTGCCGATCAGCGGCAGCAAAGCGACGATGAAAATCGCAGGTGAAGTTTATGATTTTGAAGTCAAACTCAAGACTGCCGATAATCGTGAAATCCCAACCGATATAGTCTCAGGCGGCATTACGCTATCTCTGCCTTATGATCCCGGTCAAGTCGATGAGAAGCTTCTCGGTATTTACTATTACGATAAGGCGAAGATGCAATGGGAATATGTCGGCGGTGAAATCGATGAGGTCATGAATCAAGTTAAGGTAACGCTGCAGCATCTTAGCGTGTATTCGGTTATGGAGTATAACAAGACTTTCAGCGACGTGAAGGAAGGTCACTGGGCGAAGCGGGTGCTTCAAATATTGGCAGCAAAGCATATTGTCAATGGTGTGGATGAGTGGAGATTTAACCCTGAAGGAAAAACAACCAGAGCAGAATTCGTAACTTTACTGGCGAATGCTTTAAACCTGGAAGCTGATGGTGTGAGCAATTCGTTCATCGACGTCAAAGAAGAAGCATGGTATGCGGATAGTATAGCGGCAGCAATTAAAGCTGGAATCACTTCAGGGATAAGCGCAAATCAGTTTGCCCCAGACCAATTCATCAGCCGAGCGGAAATGGTCACGATGATCGTGCGTTCGGCCGGCATTCAACCGAAGCCTGTGGCGACAGTCGGCTATACGGATGCGCAAGATATTCCGAGATGGGCTCTACCCTACATTRCCGCTGCCGAAGAAGCGAACTTGGTGCGTGGAAGAGGAAGCAACTTGTTTGCACCTCAGAGCAATGCGACGCGGGCGGAAGCTGCCCAACTCGTTTACAATCTATTGAATAAATAAAGGGAGCGATGGCACATGTTGCTACAGGAAGGACAGAAAATGATATTTATTGGCGACAGCATTACGGATTGCGGCAGAAAGGATGATCCTGAAAATATAGGAGGCGGATATGTACGCATCGTTCGGGATTACTTATCGATCGTACGACCGGAGATCTCTTTGCAGGTAGAGAACCGTGGGATAAGCGGTGAGACGATATTGGATCTAAAGGCACGTTGGAATGAAGATGTAATCGAGTTAAAGCCGGACTGGCTATCCGTATCTATTGGCATAAATGATGAATGGAAAAATGTCAGCTGCGATGATTTCAGAGATACCTACCGGGAATTATTGGCTGAAACGAAAAGCAAAACGGGGTCATCGTTGATATTAATGGAAACGACAATCCTATCCGAAGATTCGAACGACGGGAAGAATGAACGACTTCTTCCCTATAATCAGATAATTAGAGAAGTCGCGGCGGAATTCGAAGCCATTCTCGTGCCTCAGTTTCAGTCATTTACAGCATATTTAAGGGAGCAGCGCGGGAAAACACTAACCGTGGATCAAGTTCACATGAACTCGACAGGGAATTTGCTAATGGCTCTCAATTGGTTGAAGGCTTGCGGGTTCGCACAATAAAAAACACATAAAAGCACACCCGAATCCACAATAAAACACATAGACAAACTGATTATATTGTGACATTATTGAGTCGTTAACCCTTGTCCGAACTACTGAGAAATTGTTGCTATCATCATATGTCTCGGAGGATCTCATGTTTAAAGAACTGGTGTCCTATACAACAAAGTATAGATTAAGCTTTCGGATGATCCTCACAAATATTTGTATTGCCGTTTTGCCCATTCTCCTTCTAGGGACAGTGGGCTATTTTTCTTATATTAATATTCTAAAAAAGAACGCACTCGATAATATTAATATTTTCGTGACGCAAACTAACAATCGGTTTGACGAATATTTTTACCGAATGGATCAGCTTTCAAAGTCGATTTTCTTTAACCGGAATGTTCAGTCCATCATGCTCGAGAATAAATCATGGCAGGAATCCGATATTTTGCTGAGAAATTTAAACTCGTACTTGTCATTGGAACCTGCCTTAAAATCCATCGGTATGATTAGTTCAGAAGATTTCCGCTTAGTATCCACAGGAGAACTGCTTATRCATCCTATGGTGACGTATTTGAAAGAGATGGAAAATAAGAACAGAATAAGCAATAAGCTGCAGATTTCTCCTCCATTTTCAAAAGACCAGGGCATACTGGCTTTCAGGAAGGTTAAATCCGTTCTTCCAAACCGATACCTGCAGGAAATTTACATAGGCGTTTTGTTATTGGATACGGAGTGGATACAGCAAATATTACGTTCAGCGGATTTGGCGGATAAAGCAGAGCTCTATATTATGAACGAGAGCGGCGATCTCATTGGCTCTTCGACTAATAATCCCGATTTTGAACAAATATATGCCCAGACTAGAACGAATCAGGATCACAAAGTCATCGATTTTCAAATGAACGGCATCAATTACTTGTACCAGTCTCTCCCGATCAAAAGCTTGGGTTGGAAGTTCGTTGCATTAATTAATGAGGATAAGCTGGTGGGAAAGGCATCAATCATTCAGTATATCGTGATTTCGGCTATAGCGATCATGGTTCTAATCGTCATTTGGGTCGCGATCTCCTTTAATATTCGTTTAACCCATCCCATTACTAAGATGGCTGATATTTTCGATAGCGCAGCGAGCGGTGACCTGGATGCCAGGTTGAGATTCGGCTATAAGAATGAAATTACTATTATTCAGGACCACTATAACAATATGATGAATGAAATCAAGAAGCTTACGGACAATCTGCTGCAATCACAGCAGCAGCTCTATGAAACAGAAATGGAGAAACGAATGTTTCAGTTAAATGGGCTCCAAAGCCAAATTAATTCTCATTTTTTGTATAACGTGCTTCACTCTATAAGAGGCATGGCCTTGTCCAACGCAAAGAGGGAGGTAGCTGTCGCAATTGACAATCTCGTCTCTTATTTCCGCTACATTACACGTACGGATGAATTTGTTCTTCTGCACAAAGAGCTGGAGCACCTGGAGCGATACATAGATATTCAAAAAATAAGGTTTGGAGAACGGCTGCAGTTTAAAGTAATCATAGATCAGGGTCTCGGAGCCCGTTCGATCGTGAAGCTCATTCTTCAGCCGCTTGTGGAAAACGCCTTATTTCATGGTCTCGAAGGAAAGACAGGGCGATGGATCATTCACATCCATGCGACTATCAAAGAGGAGAATCAATTGCTGATCAAGGTGATGGATAACGGAGTCGGAATGAGCGAGGAACGCTTGATGCGCATGCGTCAAGAGTTTGAAAGCATGAATAAGAACTCATCCGAAACCGCAGGGCTGGGACAAGGAATCGGGCTCGTCAATATTCATAAAAGAATTCAAATCTATTATGGCAAGCCCTATGGACTATCCATCAAGAGTTGGAAAAATAGGGGTACGGTTGTGACGGTCAGCGTACCGCTTAAAGCGAAAGGGTGAGTAAACGATGTACAAGTTGATCCTCGTTGATGATGAGCCGTGGATATTGAAGGATATGGAACAAATTGTGGATTGGGAAGCACTGGGCTTTCAAATTGTAGCGAAATTAAACGACGTACATATGGCTGAAAGCCTATTGAAGCGGCAATCGATCGATATCGTGATCAGTGATATTCGTATGCCAGGGAAAAGTGGCTTGGATTTATTGTCTTTCGTGAACCGTGTTTCTCCCCATACGCTGGTGGTGTTCATGAGCGCATACAGTGAATTCAGCTACGCGAAACAAGCGCTGGAGCTGGGCTGCTTTGCCTATCTGCTTAAACCTGTCAACGAACAGGAATTGCGGGATACGTTAAATAATTGCAGCAATCGGTTAGCTAAACGTGATCGGGATCAGCGCGTACTTCAAACCTACCACAACTCCATGCTGTTTTTGGAAATGATCGAGAAGGGATTAACCGTACAACAAGTATCCAAGTTGTTAAAAGGATTGGGAGTTGAAATGGGAACCGGAGCAGGATCAGGATATGCCTTTGCTATCGTTAAAAGCAAAACAGCCATATCGGAGCAATCCTTGCTGAGATCGGATCGATTGCTGCAAGAGCATGGTGTTGCTTTATTCCGTGCCATGGCGAGTCCACTCAAATGGACGTATTTATTAAGTCGTTCTGACATGGATTCGAATACGTTTAAGTCATTATATAAACACATACTAACCATGGCCGCAGAGTTTCAATGGGATGTAGGAATAAGTCTGTCGAACGACTCCGACAGTCAAATCGCAAAATATTACAACCAAGCGAATATGATGGCTGAAACCTCGAGCTTGAACCGCAGGATAGGCGTTTACCGCTATAGGCCGAGAGTAAACGCGGCATTGCCGTCTATCATGGAGCGGATAGGCAAAGCAACAAAGCTTGAGCATCTTGAAGCGGCTTTATTCGATTTACATAGAGGAATCGCCAAAGATCAAATTCATTTAAGTGGGCTAGTTGAAATCTATAATTTTTTTGTCGTGGTGATCAAGAACTTCTCTTCGTCGACCCAATCATTAGCTGAGGACTCCATTACCGTTCAAGATCTGGTCCTCCACTACGGCAATCCCCATGATTTGCTTGTACAAATGAGAATGTTAATTGACGAGCATAAGAAGAAACCGTCGGAGTTAACAACATTTCCAATCGTTGAGGAGATTATTAAGGACATCGAACGACGATATGCGCACAAACTATCTCTCAAAGAGTTTGCCCAGCAGTACTTTATTAGTCCAAACTATTTGAGTCATCTGTTTAAACAGGAGAAGGGTCAAAGCTTTATCCATTTCCTCATTCAGAAAAGGCTTGATGCGGCTATTACGCTATTGAAAGAGGATATATCACTATATGATGTCGGAAAGTTAGTTGGATATGAAGATTATGCCCATTTCAGCAAGCTATTCAAGAAACATCTTGGTCAATCGCCGCTAGAGTACAAACAGCGCATTGACAATAAAAACATCGTACACAAGAAACCACAACCAAATCTCTTTGATTAATACATAGAAATGCCTTCGAGCCCGTGTCACAATGAGAACCATCAATCAAGAATAGAGGGTGAATGAAAAGTGACAAGGGCCTATGGTATGGAGATGGATACGATGGAAGTGCTGAGTTGGATTAGAATTTATGAAAATGGAATTTATTTAGAGATACAGATTGCCGAATGCGGAGATGTCCGTCTGGTTCATTTGTCTCCCTTCCCAGCGAATGAAGATGTACGAGGAACAGAGGAGGTACGAGGAACGCGCCGAATCGTCGAACTGCAAGTGACGGGTGAAGATCGGAACGATCATCATGCGTCTAAATACACAGGGACAATGCCGGGAGGTAGGCTGAAGTACGATTGCCACAGAGATTTCTATAACGAAAGTGGAAGAAAACTTGAAGTGGTTATGGAAGATAGGGGTATGTGGGTGACGGTTCACTATCAATTTTATAACGATATCCCTGTCATCCGAGCTTGGACGGAGGTCGTCAATCAGAGTTTGAATTCCATTCCGATGGAATACGTCTCCTCGTTTACAGTGACAGGTATCTCGGGCGGAAGCCGCGGGTCATGGGAAACCAAAAGTCGACTTCATATTGCACATAATGCTTGGCACGGAGAGCTGCAGTGGAGAAGTTATAGGCTATCCGAGCTAGGTTTAACGAAAGTAAACGATTTTTCGATCAAAAGACTTTCGTACAGCAATTCGGGAACCTGGTCTTCCGCCGATCTTCATCCGATGGGTGGATATGAAAATATTGAGGCGGGAATGGCCATGTGCTGGCAAATCGAGCATAACGGTTCTTGGCATTGGGAGATTAGCGATAAGGCGAATGATCAGCTCTATTTGCAATTAAGCGGCCCTACAGAAAATGAAAGCCATTGGTGGAAAAATGTCGCGCCAGGTGAAGCATTTATGTCCGTTCCTGCGGCAATTGCGATTGTCAAAGGAGGGTTCGAACAGGGAATTGTGGAATTGACGCGTTATCGGCGAGAAATCCGTCGTTGGAATGAAGACAATGAGCGGCTTCCCGTTATTTTCAATGATTACATGAATTGTTTATTCGCTGATCCAACGACCGAGAAGATTTTACCCTTAGTCGATGCGGCTGCTTCGGCGGGTTGCGAATATTATTGCATCGATGCTGGCTGGTATGCGGATGGCGAATGGTGGAGCGATGTAGGGCTTTGGCAACCGTCACAAAGGCGTTTCCCAGGCGGATTGCAGGAGGTGCTCGACTACATCCGAGCGAAAGGTTTAATCCCGGGACTTTGGCTGGAACTTGAAGTCATGGGCATTCATTGCCCCTTAGCGCAGCAAGTGTCGGATGAATGGTTTTTCATGCGACATGGCAAACGGGTCATTGATCACGGCAGGTATCAATTGGATTATCGACATCCCGAAGTCATTCAATATGCAGATGAAGTAATCGATCGCCTAGTGACGGAGTACAAGGTCGGTTACATCAAAATGGACTATAACATTAATGCAGGCATTGGAACTGAGGTTAACGCCGATAGCTTCGGCGATGGCTTGCTTCAGCATAATCGTGCCTACCTGCGCTGGCTTGATAGCGTATTTGCTCGTTATCCGGATTTGGTCATCGAGAATTGTGGAAGCGGCGGTTTGCGTATGGATTATGCTTTGCTCGCCAGGCACAGCGTGCAGTCCATTAGCGATCAGATGGATTACCGCAAGTTTGCGGCGATATCTGCTGCTGCTCCTACGGCGCTCACACCAGAGCAATCCGCTGCTTGGTCATATCCGCTGAAGGATGGAGATCGGGAAGAGGTCATCTTTAACATGGTGAACGGCATGTTAATGCGAGTTCATCAGAGCGGGCACTTGTCAGACATTGCATCGGATCGCTTTGAACTGATTAGCGAAGGAATTTCCTATTACAAGAGTATCCGAGCATCCATTCCGAAGGCTCTTCCATTTTGGCCGATTGGCTTGCCTAAGCATGGCGATCATTGGCTTAGCCTTGGACTTAGAAGCGGTGAGAAGGCTTATGTGGCGGTATGGAGATTGGAAGGCGGAGCGAAAGAGGCGAGATTTCCTATTCCGGATTGTGACGGCAAGAAAGTAACGGTTCGATGTGGGTTTCCTCAGTATGAGAAGCGTAGTTGGAGCTGGAGTCAGCTTGAGAATGCTTTAGTTGTTACACTTCCAACGGAATTTACGGCACGCCTGTATGAGTTGCACATTGAGGAGGAGTAGCCAATGGCCAAAAAGTGTGTCTTTGTTGCATGGATATTCGTTATAGCAATGATTGTCTACGTTCAAAATGACAGGGCTTACGCAGCGGGTACGACCTATTATGTAAGCAGTTCGACGGGCAATGATAATAATAACGGGACGAGCGCAGGCACTCCTTGGCAAACTTTGGCTAAAATTTCTAATCTTACGTTTAATCCTGGCGATAAACTATTATTAAAATCAGGTGACACTTGGAATGAAAGCGTTACCTTAAACGGTTCGGGAACGAGTCTGCTTCCGATCCAAATTACCGCCTATGGCAGCGGGAGCAAACCCATTATTCGATCTTCGGCCCCGGCTGTGGTGAGCATGACGAATGAGAGCGGTTGGATCATTTCG
Organism: Paenibacillus sp. 2TAB26; assembly: GCF_052115145.1. Taxonomy (NCBI): domain Bacteria; kingdom Bacillati; phylum Bacillota; class Bacilli; order Caryophanales; family Paenibacillaceae; genus Paenibacillus; species Paenibacillus sp. 2TAB26. The sequence goes on along the minus strand of NZ_JBFRGC010000010.1, from coordinate 167,216 downwards.
GGATTGGACATAGAGTGTACAACGTCGAATGCGCTAACTAGCTCGACTACTACGAACAGAGCGATCGTTATTACTTATAATGCTGAAGGATCCTGGTCCAATATCACGATAGATGGAAACTTTGTTCGCGGTCCTGGAATAAACAGCAATTCGGAAGGCATTCTGATTTCGGCGGTTTATCCGACAAACAAGCATAGCGAAGTCGCACGAAATATCGTTATTAGCCATAATGAAATCTATATGCTCGGTTGGAGAGCAATCGGAGTTGCCGGTTGGGATAGCACCTTATCAGATAATCATAAAAGCTCCGCGTTATTCCGCAATGTTAAGGTTCACAATAATGTGGCATCTCAGCTTGGAAACCAAGGGATAGTCATCGGGAATTCGAATCATAGCACGATAAAATGGAACCTCGTACATGATGCTGGTCAATATGCCGGAACAGGGGTCACCTGGGGACCGGGAGGAATTTGGCCAGTCGCAAGCTCATATGTTGATGTCATGTTTAACGAGGTCTACAATATGTCCGACAGCAACACGGGGCATGATGCATCCGGATTAAACATTGATTGGTCTAATGAATATGTCAACGTACAATATAATTACGCACATGATAATAAAGGCAACGGCGTGACGACGATGGCGAACATTAATTCGAGAATCACTGACAATAAAGTGAAGGGCAACCGCGGAGAAACCTCTATCGGATCGGGCCAAATCGCATTAAGCGACTTTACAGCGGATACGGGGAGATATTCAGGCTTGAAAAATCTCGTTGTCGCAAATAATTTAATCGTAGTGGATCAAGCGAATACGAGTGCGTTAAGCAGCAAAGATGCGTCACCCGGGGACCCTTGGTCGGGAGATTCGTTCCAGAATAATCGGATCATTATGGCGAACGGAACTTCGGGAACTTCAGCTTATAAAATTGGGTTAAGTGCACCGGTTGATCTTATCAATGACAATCGATTCTATCAGGTAAGCGGGACGGCATTACAAGCTGAAAGGTTTGGGGTCAGCTACAACACGATGGCGGCATGGAGAAGCGCATCCGGATTCGATCTAGGCAGTACCATCTCCGCATTGGATAGTGTGGCGCCAGGTAATCCGTCCGGGGGATTGGCAGCTTGGAATAGCGGAAGCTTAGGCATATCGTTATCTTGGACGGCAGCTTCCGATACGGGTTCAGGACTTAATCACTACAATATTTACCGTTCAACGACCCCAAACTTTACGCCTGCCTACAGTAATATGGTTGGAGAATCAACGACAGCAAACTTTACCGACCGGCAAGAGCTTCAAAGCGGCACGGCCTATTATTATTTGATTGAAGCCGAAGATAACAATGGAAATATTAGTTCAGGCACAACGTCGGCAGGCTCGACCAGCGGAACCATTCCGGCATCTACAAGAAAGTATGAAGCGGTTAAGGACTTCGGTGCGATCTCACAGGGACCGGTTTGGTACTATCACAAATGGAATGGCACGACTTATACGTCATTGGCAAATTACTACGCCCCATGGAGAATGTGGCGGGATGGCTCAACTTTCTTAAGCGTAGGGGAAAATCTGCAATCTCCAGATGGCAGCGATTCTGTAAGAACATGGATAGCGCCGGAGGACGGCGAAATTACGCTCTCGTCAAACGAAACCATTCACATGTTGAACACGGGGGCGGGAGCGGATGGCGTAAACGTGAAGATTTTGAAAAACAACGCACAAATTTGGCCGGCGAGCGACTGGCAGCAGGTCAGCTACGGAACGACAGTATCGTCTCCCGCAATAACGCTCGATGTGATCAAGGGCGATGCGGTACGTTTTGTTGTGAATCAGAATTCGAACAATTTGTACGATACGGTTTATTGGAATCCTATCGTAACCTATAATTCCATTTATTTATTATCTGAAAATTTCGAGAGCTCCACAGGAAGATGGACCGTGCAATCGGGCAGTTGGTCGGTCGTGACAGATAGCGCCAGTAAGAAATACAGGCAGACGGACTATAAGGGAGCCTTGCAACGGCAGGGATCGACTCGTGGAGCAACTACACGTTAGCTAGCGATATTCAAATAAGCAATACCGCGGGAAGCGGCGGTTTCGCGAATCTGGTCTTTCGTGTAACGGATGCAAACAATAAATATTTTGTCTATATCGGTAATATGCATGGGATCGCGATCAAGAAAACGATAGCGGGAACCCAGACGGAGCTGGCATCGAAAGCTTATACGATCAATGTCGGGACGACTTATCGCGTGTCAGTTGAAGTTATTGGAAATCAAATGAATTTGTATGTGGATGGCATTCTTCAACTAAGTGCAACAGATCCTGCTTTTACGTTCAGCAAGGGGAGGATTGGGTTAGAAACGTATAATGTGACTGTGCTATACGATAACGTTATACTCATTGAGCTATAGGAACGTAGGACGCCTCGATCACCGATCGGGGCATTTTTTTTGAATAAGCATCCATACAACATCGTAACAAACTACATCCAATGTTCTATTCTCAACACATATTAAGGGAAGGCCGTCTATGGCACAATCAATATAGCAAGAGAGTTAACAGGGTGGATAGAGAGAGGAGGCAGGTGAGTGGAGCGCGTAAAGTATGATGATACAGCCGTGAGCATGTCTGAAATCTCAATCAGTGTTCCGGAATGGAGTGAATATAAGAGAGTTAGCGTCGCTGATTTCGGTGCTAGATCCGAGGAAGGGTATTGTAACGGTAGTGCCTTTCAGAATGCCATTGATTATTGCAAACGGGAACATTCGTCCGAGCTTGTCGTCCCTTCGGGAATATATCGATTTTATAATGGCAATCATCCTATATTCGAAGGGATGCACGATTTTCAGTTCGATGGTGGCGGCTCTGAATTCATTTTTTCTACGGTGGAAGTCTTCTTTACCATAAGGAATTGCGTACGGACGATATTCAAAAATTTTACTGTCGATTGGGACTGGGAAAGCGGGCAATTGGCAAGCATCGGACTAGTAAGGGAAGTGGCCTCAGACAGCACTTATTTCGATCTTCACTTTCCGGAGTATTCGCAAGCGCCGAGCGATCTGAACATACGGACATTAAACGCGATGAACCCGCTGACGTTATCTGCAGGCTGCGAGTTAGGTCGTGAATTCCACAAAACCCATTTCCGGAATATTAGTCGCCAGGATCTCAATACGTTCCGAATTGTACTGTCCAACCCCGAAGATTTTGGCTTCCTGAATCCAGGGCAAGCTTACATCGTACGTCATTACATTTATGACGCGAACGCTTTCGAACTTAAAAGCAATCAGCATTTGCAAATCGAGCATGTAACGATCTATTCCGCGCCAGGACATGCTTTCGTGGCGTCAGGAGATCAACACCATTGGGCGCTGCGACATTGCAGAATTGTGAAACGGCCAGGAACGACGCGTTGCATTTCCGTCACGGCAGATGGCTGCCATATCAGTAATTCGCTAGGTTACTTTATGATTGAAAATTGCGATTTCAGCTACAACGGCGACGATTGCCTGAACATTCACGATAATTCAGTTCAGGGTTTTAAGCGAATCGATGATCGGACCTTACGTTTAATTCGTGTGCTAGCATGGCGTAATCCCTTTGCAGTAGGGGACGAAGTTGAGTTTCGAAATGAAGATCTGTCGCCTGCCGAGATCACGGAGCGTATCGCAGACGTGGAATGGAACAAGGAGTATAACACCTGCACGCTTACCTTTGAAAAACCGATCCCAGCCGAGGTTTCAGAACGCGCGATACTTTTTAATCGAAGATATGATTCCAGCAACTATATCGTTCGCAATAATTTCTTTCACCATAACCGCGCAAGAGGGATATTGCTACATTCCAGCAACGGCTTGGTGGAGAACAATCATTTCTTTATGAATCAAGGGTCAGCGATTCAAATTGAGTGCGGTTCCGAGTCTCGCTGGTCGGAAGGATTTGGAGTAAGCAATCTGCGTATCCGCAATAATTTGATTGACAGCTGCGATGTGAATCACTGGAACATGGCCGTTATCTACATGGGTGTATATCTTGCCATGGGTAGAACGCAATATGCGGTCTTTGACCGAGTGTGGATCGAGAATAATACAATTATCAATTGTCCGCAGCAAGCGGTTTATGCTTCATCCTGCAGAAGGGTATATATCCGCAATAATGCCATTCTGAATTCCAATGCTATAAGGCTCAAATCGCATGCCGATGGAGATGAGAATGGCTTGCTCCACCCGGAATATTATCAGGGAAGTTTAATGGCAAGCCATTGTAAAGAGGTTTGGATCGAGAACAACAGAAGATTGTCCACGGTTGAAACAACAGAGGATCATATTTATATTGATGATGCGACTAGTACGAATGTGAATTTGCTTAATAACATCGGATTCAATAGAGACGACAGCCGGTTCAGGCTGCAGAAGAAGACGGGTGAGCTATAATATGGCGACAATTGGGGCGAAAGCCGTAGCGGGTAAGGATGTACGCAGAAGAATAGTCAAATATAAAATGCTGTATCTCATGCTGCTTCCTGCCGTTGCGTTTTTAATTATATTTAGTTACATCCCCATGTATGGTGCATCGATCGCATTTAAAGAATTTTGGATTACGAAAGGAATTTTAGGCAGTCCATGGGTAGGATTTAAGCACTTCGAACAAATTTTCGCGACCGATAAGTTTTGGCAGGTTTTTACCAACACGATTGAAATCAATTTAATGCGTCTCCTATTTGGATTTCCTGCTCCGATTATTCTGGCTATTCTTTTAAATGAAGTAAGGCACAGAATCTTCAAGCGATCGATTCAAACGATTATTTATTTGCCCCACTTCATCTCGTGGGTAACGATCTCGGGTATATTGTTCGCACTGCTGTCTAACGAGGGTTTGGTCAATAGCATTATTGTTCTGTTCGGCGGAGATCCTGTTAATTTCTTGACAAGCAACAGCATGTTCCGGCCACTATTGGTCATTTCAGGAATTTGGAAGGAAGTCGGATGGGGAACGATTATTTTTCTGGCGGCATTGTCCGGTGTCAATCCGGATCTGTATGAGGCATCCGTGATCGATGGTGCTAACCGCTGGAAACAGATTGTTCACATTACATTGCCAAGCTTGCTGCCGATCATATCGATTTTGTTAATATTGAATTTTGGCAGCATGATGAGCGGTGGTTTCGACCAAGTGTTTAATATGTACAACCCGATGGTCTATGAAAGCGGCGATGTTATCGATACCTACGTTTACCGGATCGGGCTGACGCAAGGACAGTATAGCATGGCAACCGCAATCGGGTTATTCTTAAACGTAATCAATTTTGTTCTTCTTATCGCGGTAAACAGCGCGGCTAAAAAAATGAACGGACATGGCATTTACTGAGGTGATTGAATAATGGTGCGATCTACGAGTGTTTCTGGGAAAATATTTGACATACTGAACATCATTTTTTTAGTTTTCATGGCTTGTATTATGCTTTACCCGTTCTGGCATGTACTTGTTGGATCCGTACTGCCGTATGAAGAAGCAGTCAAAACGAGATTTAATATCATTCCGCGAAGTATTTCTTTTGAAGCCTATGAATACGTTTTCTCGAAAAATACGATTCTTATGTCGGTTGTGGTTTCCGTATTCGTTACGGTTATTGGTACGCTATACCAGCTTTTGATTACATCTATTGCGGCATATCCGTTGACGAAACAAGATCTTCCGGGTAGAACCGCTATCTTTCTCTTTATCATATTCACGATGTTTTTTGGCGGGGGGCTCATTCCTTACTACTTGCTAATCAAGAGCCTTGGGATGGTAAATAGTTTGGCCGTTATGATCATTCCGGCAGCGTTAAGCACTTATAACTTGATTGTGCTCAAAACATTTTTTCAAAATATCCCAATTGATCTGGAGGAATCAGCAAAAATCGATGGGGCTGGTTATATGAGAGTGTTCTTCCAGATCATCATCCCCTTATCGTTTCCTGCTCTGGCAACTATCGCATTATTTATCGCGGTTGGTCAATGGAACAACTGGTACGTTCCGATGTTGTTTCTTAACGATAAGGAACTATGGCCGTTAGCGATGGTGTTAAGGGATGTTCTGATTAATAACAATATGGAATTGACCCGCAGCGGCAGCTTCGTAAGCAAGGATTTCATGCTGGGTGACACCATTAAGAATGCGATTGTAATGGTTTCTGTCATTCCCATCATCATTGTATATCCTTTCATTCAGAAGCACTTTGTTAAAGGGGTGATGATTGGATCAATCAAGAGTTGAAAGTCAGTCAGATTACTAGAATGAATTAATTATTCATTAAAGGGGAGTAGTGAACAACATGTTGAATAGAAAGAAAGGTCTCATTTTATTGCTTGCAGTTGTGTTGTTATTTGTTGGGATTATTGCAGGATGTGGAAGCAATAATGAGAAAAACGAAGCGGGTGAGTCTTCTTCAACTGCAAGCCCAAGTTCTAAACCAGTCGTTGAAAATACAAAGCCTGTTGAATTATCCGTATTTAGTTGGATGTTCGAGGGAGCTGACTCGCAGGATTCTCAAATCTATAAGTACTTGCAGGAAAAGCTCAACATCCGCTTGAAGCCGATTACAGCTTCGTGGAATGACTGGGAAGAGAAGCTGAACGTGATGATTGCCTCTGGGGAGATGCCCGATGTATTTGTTTCCTACGGCGTTGACCGTCCGGTTCAATATCGTCAGTGGATTAAAGAGAGCATGCTTCTTCCGCTTTCAGATTACTCAGAGCAGTATCCGAATATTAAAGCGTCGCTGGCCAACTTTGAACATTTAGCTAAAACGACCGACAACAAACATTATGCGCTCCCTATATTCAATGAATCCGGAAGCGGCAAGATGGCGGTGAGCGGTCACAATATTCTAATTCGTAAGGATTGGCTGGATAAGCTAAATCTAGAAGTACCAAAGACGATCGATGAGTTCTATGCGGTTGCTAAGGCATTTGCCGAGGGTGATCCAGACGGCAATAACAAGAAGGATACGTACGGTTATTCCTCCAGTGCTGGAGGGATTTGGTGGCAATATCCACTGTTCAACGCTTTCGACACGAGCACTGATAGGTGGGAGAAGAAAGATGGGCAATGGGCGCCGGAGGTGCTTTCCGATGAAACGAGAGACGGGCTTTCTTTTCTAAACCAGCTTTACAAGGAAAAAATTCTTGATCCTGAGTTTATGTTGAATACAGATGATCAGAAAATCGAGAAATTCATAACGGGCAAAGTCGGAATCATGATTCATAACGCAAATGCGACCTTCTATAATGATTTTTATGATAAGTTCAAGCAGGCATATCCCAATGCCGATCCGAAGTCGATTTTCACATGGGTAGGCACCTTGGTAGGGAAAACAGGCGCTCAGCGAATGGATGGCTTCAATAACTTCTGGGCGGAAACGTCTATTAATGCGAACATCTCGGATGAGAAAAAGAAAAAAGCATTGGAGCTGCTAGACTACCTCCTCTCAAGTGAAGGGCAGCAGCTTATGATGAACGGCATTGAAGGGGTCCACTACAGCAAAGACGGAGATAAAATCACACCCCTCATGACGGATGAAGAAAAGGGCAAAGATAAAGCCTTTTCATTAAAAGCATTGGTTTCTTGGAATTCGGACTTCCTAGCCGACAGTACGCCTAATAAAGAGGACATTGTAGCAATGGCAAAATCGACAGGCGACTTTGCCGTTCCGAATCCGTTAGCTTATTTAAACATTAATCCAGAGGAACTCGATCCGAGTATTCCAAGCCAGCTGAATGATTTGGTAAATGAAAAATTCGTAAAAATAATTGTGGAATCCAAGGACGTTCCTGCGGATTTCGCTTCCTTCAAGGAAGAGTGGTTGTCTAAAGGCGGTACGAAAGTGATTGAAGCAACGAATAAACAAGCGCAAGCGGAAGGTCGCTAAATCCGCGAGAAAGCTCGTTTAGTGTAGGAAGAGACCTTGCTGGAGCCGAATTTATCAGCAAGGTCTCTTTAATTGGGCGTAAATTACATATTTGCAACGCTAAGAGTGGAGGTTGTTGGAATGATAAAGTATGAGGATTTTCAGCCGGGCGAATTGTGGCTGGATACGAATGGAAAGCCTATTCAGGCACATGGCGGCAGTATATTATTCGATAACGGTAAGTATTACTGGTATGGAGAGAATAAAGACGGCCCGAACAGTTTAGGTCGGATCGGCATTCAGCGCGTAGACATCATTGGCATATCCTGCTACTCTTCAAGTGATTTATACAACTGGTCATTCGAAGGCATCGTGTTGCCTGCGGTTTCCGATGATCCGAACCACGACCTTCATCCGTCTAAAGTAGCGGAGCGTCCGAAGGTTCTGAAGAACGATCGGACTGGTCAATACGTCATGTGGCTTCATATTGATAGTGAGGACTATACGCTGGCTAAAACCGGCGTGGCCGTAAGTGAAAATCCAGCGGGACCATTTGAATATGAGGGAAGCAAGCGTCCTAACGACGTGGATAGCCGTGATATGACATTATTTAAAGACGACGATGGAACGGCGTATTTAATTCATTCGTCTGACTGGAACAAAACCCTGATCATTTCGAGGTTAACGGATGATTATACAGATTTGAATGGCGAGTTTACGAAAGCGTTCATCGACCAGTCCCGGGAAGCGCCGGCGGTGTTTAAACATGCGGGGAAGTATTACTTGTTATCCTCGGGTTGTACGGGGTGGTATCCCAATGCGGCTCTCGTTGCCGAGTCGGATCGAATGATGGGACGGTGGGAGCTAAGGGATAATCCGTTAAGTGGACCAAATGCCCGGAAGACGTTTTATGCGCAGAGCACGTATGTGTTTCCTGTTCAGGGATTGGAGAACAGCTTTATTTTTATGGCTGACCGATGGCGGCCGGAAGAGCTAGCGGATTCAAGATATGTATGGCTTCCTATCACTTTTATGGAAGATGGGATAGAAATCAAGTGGGCGGATCGCTGGGATTTGAATACGTTTCGAAAATAAATATATGAATGAAGGCCGTTCCTCAGGTAGGAGCGGCCTTATGTTATTGAGCTGAATTAATCGTTCACAATCTCTCCACCATTCAAGCGCCTCTGCTTTTTATTCTAATGATCCATGATAAGCATACTTAAATAGGCTTTATTTAAGAGGGATGGGCCTGTCAATTTCCTGAAGGCTCTCGGAAGCATGTCGTTCCCTCCTGTTGGAATAATGAATTAGGCACTTATGAGTATTTTGCGCGGCATGGTACCGTACTTATTTTGATAATGTGCAGGAAGCGAATATTCGTCTGGTCTTCGAAGGTATTCTCCATCATGCGGATGTGTACGTGGATCGTCAGCATATAGGGTACCATTTTGGCGGATTTACACAATTCTCACTCCTTCTGCCGCAGCTTGCTCAAGGAAAGCATGATCTCGTTATTCGAGTGGATAATACGATGGACTGGCAAACGCTGCCAACGGACATTGCGGATTGGCATTCTTACGGGGGGATTATCCGCTCTGTTGAGCTGCAGGAGCTGCCTGATGTGTATATAGACTCGATGAAAATTGATTATCAAATGAAGGATGTCTCAGCGGATATTCAACTGCAAATTGAGCTCCATTCACTTAGCAAGGGAGATTGTCAGGTTGAGGTGAGTGCCTTCACGGAGGAGCTTTCACTTTCTGCTTCTCATGTGCAGGTTGCTGCCGGTCAGACTGTGAGTTTGACGCTTCAAGGGAGCCTTAAGAAGATTCGTAGATGGGATGTAGGTGGGCCTGCGCTTTATACATTTACGTTCAAGCGGGGGAAGATGACCTCATAGACCGTACAGGGTTCCGCACGGTTGAGGTGCTGGGCAGCGACATTCTGTTGAATGGCAAAAGCTATACCTACAAGGTGTGAACCGGCATGAGGAGCATCCCGAGTGGGGATTTGCCTTCCCGCCGAAGCTGATGCTGAAGGATCTCGATATTTTGGCCGACATGTGCTGCAATATCGTGCGCGGATTCGCATTATCCGCAGAGCCAGTTCTGGATCGATTTGCTGGATGAGCACGGGATGCTGCTCTGGAGCGAGATGCCGATGTGGGGCTGTTTTATGAGTAGAGAAACACTGGCAAGTCCTATCTTCATAGAGCGTGGCGTCAAGATGCTGGATGAAATGATCTCCCGAGATTATCATCATCCGTCCATTATTTTCTGGGGAGCCCACAACGAAGTTGATACGCGGACAGAAGAAGCGCTCGAGCTAACGAAAACTTTCGTAGGCAAAATTCGCAGTATGGATAGCAGCAGACTCGTTACCTACGCGACTATGCATCCAGAGCAGGATTTTGTGCTGTCCTATTTCGACGTTATCGGTATTAATAAATACTACGGCTGGTATGAAGGCAGCGTGGATGGATTCAGCAGCATGCTGGAGAACTACTACATTCATGCGGAGAAGCAAGGCGCAGGCGGCAAGCCTGTCATCATGAGCGAGTTCGGCGCAGCGGGTATATTCGGAGATGCGGGCTGGGAGCCGCGCTTGTTTAGCGAAGACTATCAGGCGGATGTCGTGACGCGTGCGTTGCAGATATTCCGCGACGACCCTCGCATCGCTGGCACGCTCATCTGGCACTTCGCCGACATTCGCGTCGATGTCCGAAGCGACAGGCCTTACTTCCGCGATCGCGCGCGAAGCTTTAATAACAAAGGATTGCTAAGCGAATATCGCAAGCCGAAAATGGCTTATCGGTTAGTGAAGGAGATTTATCGGTCGGAGTGGTAAGATTGAGGGAGCAATAGAGTAAAGGTGTAAGAGAGTAAAAGAGTAGGGACTCATCCTAGTGGATGGGTCTCTTTTTTTGTATTTCGTGGCTTAACTCTCCGCCTTTTGCTTGGCGCCATATGAACAGATCACGCATCTGATATATAGAAGTTTAATAGAAACAAGGTGATCGGAATTGCTGGATTAAAAGCTGCTCGTCAACCCGACTTAGTGTTGATCACTTGTGCAAGAAACCCTCTTGTTCCCGGCTCTGCACGCCGAATTGCCTCAGTCCGTGTGATCGGCAGCGCTGTGCCCTGCAAAGCTACTTTGGTACCAAATGGATTGCTTATCACAGCATTGAACTGCCTGCTAGACGAATTCAAAATCGTTTATAAGAAAAAAACATCAAATATGAGCGGGTATTTGTTGTTGCAGCGTTTTCGGAATATTTAAGTGGGGAGGGGTGGTGGGAGTTGCTCCTTTTTTTATGACGAAGTGTATTATGAATTGCGACAGCCAGAAAACAATAGGTCCGCAAGCTTTGTTTGACAAGTTTTAAATTCCTTGTAAATGGACTTTCAGGTGAAGGATAGCTATCGCAGTTCGAAAATATCCATTAAAGAATGAACTTAACAAAATGCACAAAGTGTTAAATTGGTGAAAGCTTACGATTAGCCGTAAAGATGGCTTCCAGTAAGCATTTTTATTTATGTTCGAATCCAATTAAAACTTGTACTTAACATTTTGAATCTATTGTATAATTTAGCTAAACATTTTAGGTGAGAGGAGTGTTACCGCTGAGACCATCTCAAGGAGCAAATACCGTTTAGCCAATCCGTGACCGGGAGAAAATCCTTCAGATAAAAGAACTGCTGTTTTTTATGGAGATTAATTCAGGCCTTAGACTGTTTTATAAAGAATTACACGGCCGGCAGTTTTTAAGTGATGTGAAGCGACGATCTTTACAACAAAAAGGCCCTCGTGCGGTCTACCGCTGAGTGCTTTTTCAATCATCGATTCCTTATTTGGTAAATCTCGCGCTGATCTCTGCGCACATCTCGCTCCCACATTAGCAGGCCCTTTACGGTCTGCTTTTTGATTGTCGTGGGACCGGCCCCAATATCTGAATTTTATATTGAAAATTGTCTATAATTCTGGAGATACGCTCGTAATATTGAAACGAAATTTAGAAAGTACGATAAGCAGACTGCAGGCCGTTCTCACACACCTATTAATCCAATACCATGAAGAAGACGAATAGTACTTATAATACACAAAGTCTATTTATCTTACTTATTTTAGAGATAATCCAGAAACAATTTATTTCATAAGGAGGGAATACATAAATGACTAATTTACTTGAAATATCCTATGAACATATTGAAGCACTCAACGATTTACAGTTAACAGATATACTTCGTCGGTTATTACACTTAGAAGCGGTAGGGGCTGGCATACCTGTTTCAAACGTCGATGTATCATTGAATATTAATGTTGCTGATGGTGGGGAAGATGGAAGGATTAAGTGGGAGGCAGGACCTGCAAATACTGCTTGGATTCCAAATCGCTTCACATTATTTCAATGTAAGGCAACTGATATGCCTCCAGCAGGATGTAAAAGTGAGTTGTTGATAAAATCTACAACGAACCTAAAACCTCGGGTTGAAGAAGTTTTAGATGCGGGTGGTTCATATATTCTTTTTTATAATCGAAGCTGTAATTCTACTCAGCAGATTGCTCGTGTTAGTAAGTTTAGAGAAGCATTAAAAGAAGCTGGAAAAGACTACTCAGATACTGCAGATATAATTATCTATGATGCAAATAAGATCGCGGAATGGGTAAACAAATACTTATCGGTAATTGCAGCGGTATTCAAATATAATCGTCGCCCTCTACCTGAGGATATGGAAACATGGAGCTCATGGAGTAGATACAAAGATAATCAATACACTTATGTATGTGATCCAATTATTATCGATCAAATCAAAGCATTACGACAACACTTATCTGGCATCCAAAAGGTTGCGCGGATAGTCGGTCTTTCTGGACTTGGAAAAACTAGATTAGCTTTCGAAACACTTCGCCCACCTTCTGATCCTACTGATTATGTTCAACAAGCATTAAGTGACCATACAGTTTATCTTGATGCAGCCACAAACAGTAATAATCTTCTATCAATTATTGGTGGTTGGCGATCCGAAGGACTTAAGGGATTAATTGTAGTCGACAACTGCCCAATGGAGCTACATCAGCAATTAATTAAGAAAATTCAGCATTCGGACAGCCAATTAAACCTTTTAACTATGGATTACAATCCTGAAAAAATGGATGCAGACTACCCATTTATTGAGATAAAGAAAGCATCAACTGAGACAGTTATTAAACCGATGCTCAAAATCGCATATCCAGAATTAAAGGATGAGGACATTAACCGTATTGCAATCTTCGCAGAAGGGTTTCCTCAAATGGCGGTTCTATTAGCTGAAGCACGCCTTAATGATAAACCTGATATAGGTAATTTAGAGAATCCTGTACTTCTAGAAAAATTGTTATGGGGAAGATCTCAACCAGACCAGGAAGCACATGTTGTCATTTCAGCATGTGCTTTGTTTGAGCAAATGGGGTTTTCTGATGATTTAGTTGAACAGAGACGTTTTGTATCTGAGAAATTCTGTGGAATGGATCCTGACCGTTTTTTCGAATTGGCAACTAGTTTTATCGAACGTGGGATTCTAGATAAACGAGGGAGATATGTTAGTGTAACTCCAATTCCCCTAGCTATTCGACTTAGCGCTTCTTGGTGGAAACGTTGTGCCCCCGAAAGGGCACTAAGATTAATAACAGAGCCAATGCCATCTGGCATGTCTACGGCGCTTTGCGATCAGATCTCGAAATTGCATTTTGTAACAGAAGCCCGAGAACTGACTAAACAACTCTGTGGTATTCAGGGCCCTTTTGGACAAGCGGAAGTATTAAATTCTGAAGAAGGTTCACGCCTCTTCCGCTCGCTTTCTGAAGTGAACCCTCAAGCGGCTGTAGAGGCAATTGAGAGAGTATTTGGTTCCTGTACTACTGAACAATTAAAACATGTAGTACAGGGTAGACGGAATCTAGTATGGACTCTTGAAAAGTTGTGCTTCTGGGGAGACACATTTAACAGAGCCTCAAAGCTTTTATTGGCCTTCGCAGTTGCTGAGAACGAAACATGGTCTAATAATGCAACAGGTCTATTCTTGCAGTTGTTTTCTGTGTTTTTATCCGGAACCCAAGCTTCTCCTATGTCACGAATTGTCATCATAGATGAAGCATTGGAAAGTCCTGAATTTGAATACAAGGAATTGGGTTTAAAGGCTTTGGGCTCAATATTAGAGACTCGAGGTTTTTCACGGACGATGGGCGTAGAGACTCAGGGAAGTAGAGCACCACAAAAGGAATGGCGGCCAAGGGAATGGTCAGAGGTTTTTAATTATTGGTCTGAGGCCTTAACTAGACTGGCTCATTTTATTGCCAGAACAGATGAATTAGGTGAACTCGCACGTGATATTACTGCTGAGCATATGCCTGGATTGGTAAGGAATGGGCGTATCGAAGAGTTGGAACGTCTAATTCAAACTGTGGTTGACCAAGGAAGTATTCTTTGGACCAGCGCTTTGGAAGCTATACAAGATTTAATTAAGTATGATGACGATCAAATGCCTAAGGAGATTAATTCACGTCTTATTCATTGGATTGATATGTTACAGCCAAGACAACTAAGTGAGAGATTACATTTAATTGTAAGTAACCCACCTTTTGACCATCAAAAAGGGGAAGATGGGCATTATATTGATCATGCGGCGATGAGAGCGAAGGATCTCGCCAAGGAAATAATCGATAATAGTCAAAAAGATTGGGTTAAATTCCTACCAATTGTTTTGCAGGGTGAACAAAAACAAGGATACGTGTTTGGAATAAGTCTTGGAGAAAACATAAAAGATCCATTTGAATTTATAGAGGCCAGTCTTGCCATATTAAACGACCTAAGAAATGAAGGTAATTCAATCGTAGTTGGGGGATTTCTTTTTGCACTTCGCCAAAAAAATGTTGATATAGTTACTGAGACCTTGCAAACAATTGCAAGCAATGAGAATTTACGCGTTCACTTAATTGGAATAACTCGATTATCGAAGCCTGAGCCGTCCGATTTGGAGCGTGTCCTACAGTTATTGGCAGACGAGGTCATCCCCCTGGAGGACATAAGAGCATTTGCATATGGAAGTGTACTCGACCATTTAGATGAACATGTTATCATTGAGTTCTGTGACACACTCAGAGAGCATTCTGCTGTTGGTGCATGGATCGCGTTAGATATAATAACTCTTTATACTTTGCATGATCCGAAGAGGCAGGAGATATGTAAGGATGCATTATTTAGAATACTTATCACTTCTGGACTATTAGCTGCGGGTGATAAGTTCTCTACAGGAGATATATGGCGATGGAAAGAGACAGTTATTGATTTCCTTAAAATAGAAGGTGCTGGCAGTAGGCTTGCTGCGCATCTTGTAGAAGAGATAATTACGCTCTCATTTGACGTTGTTTCAAAATATGCTTTATTGAATCAAATGAGAGAGGTAATAAAGGAATTATTAAATCGATATAAAGATATTATTTGGCCAAAACTTAGCGATCATCTCTTATCAGACGACAACCGTGTTTCTTTAAGAATGAAGTATCTTTTAAAGAATGAAACCTTTTCCTGGGGTGATGAAGAAAATACTTGCATACTTCTTGAATTGCCACAAGATCTTTTAGAAGAATGGTGTCTAAGAAACCCTGAAAAAGCACCACAAATATTAGCTACTTTGGTTTCCATTTATGAAAAAAATGATGCATCGTGGACATTTAATTCTCTGACGAAATGGTTATTAGACAACTTTGGTCAACAAAAAGCTGTACTTTCAGCAATTTACTCCAATATGRGTAGTTTCGGTTGGAGCGGTTCTATGGTTCCGTATCTCCAAAAACAAATCGAAGTAATTCAGCAAGTGCGAAACCATAAATTTCTAGAAGTGCGTGCGTGGTCAAATCACATTTTAACTTATCTTGAGGAAAAAATTAAAAGGGAACGAGTATTGGACAAAGAAAAGGAACATGGTATCTATGATGAATAGTACGAATTCTTACAAATTATAAAAGGGCAAGATGCTCAAGAATGAAAAAGTCGTTATTTTTTGCCACCGGTAACAAAATAACGACTTTTTTAAAATATGAAATATGCAATTTTTATTAATTTTGGATCAATCTTAGATATCAATTGTTCATTTGCTGACAAGTCATCAAATTTTTCAAGAATCGGATTGAGTAGGATTAACTTACGTTATTCGTTGAACTATAATAAATATAAAAAATAAAATACAGTGGTGGGGGTAGTACCAGCGAAGCTGACACCACCCCAGTTAGGAATCAGGGATGAAAGAAATGACAGTGTTCATTAATATGTTAAATACGATATTATTAATGGATAAAGTGTAAGCGAATTCGACAATTCTGGGGGTCTTGAAGTAATGGAAACAAAGTTATTAGAAGAAATCCATAAGGTACTTATGATTAAACCCGAATACTGGGAAGAAAAAGTTTTACTAAAGACAAAAGTGATTGCTGATTTACGTGAATACAAGAAAGAACTGATCGAGAGTCTGCTTTCTAACAATGTTATTAAGGAAGCATATTCTTTAAATATTGCTAATGGTGTCATATTCAAAATAGATGAGTTTATTAGCATGTTGCGTTATAAGACCTACTGGGATAATAGTTACACAAAGTTTAGTAATGAGATTGGTTTGACAAGTAATAATAAATATCTAAGATACAATACGGATGTAGTACTTGATTTCCCACATAAAGATTGTGTTCTCGAAGGTGGTATGAGCAAAGAAGAATTTATAAAAAAAGAGGTTTATTATCACAAGGTGTTGGCAAAAGAGGAAATTGATATTCTGTTGTCACCTAAAGTGCTCTCAAATATAAAAAAATATGAACGAAATCTTGAAAGTGATATCACAGAAATAACAGAGAAAGATAATTTAGTTCTTAAAGGAAACAATTTAATTGCGTTACACTCACTAAGAAACCGTTTTGCAGGGAAAGTAAAATTGATTTATATAGACCCACCATATAACACTGGTGAGGATAGTTTTAAATATAATGATCGTTTTAATCGTTCCACTTGGTTGACATTCATGCGGAATCGTTTAGAAATTGCATACGAGTTGTTGAGTGATGATGGTTCTATCTGGGTGAATCTTGACGATAATGAAGTACATTATCTAAAGGTATTAATGGACAGCATTTTTCCAAGTGGTTTTGTTGCAAATGTTCTATGGCAAAAAAGAACTTCACCCGATTCACGAGCGACGTTGGGCGGTGCTCATGATCATATACTTGTCTATGCCAAGAATAAGGATAGATTCAAAAAGATAATAAACAAACTTCCTATATCTGGCGCAAGAGAAAAGGAGTATAAAAATCCAGACAATGATAAGGAACCATGGGCATCTGTTGACATGACAGGACAGATGGGACATGCGACAAGTAGTCAGTTCTACAGCATCACATTACCTTCGGGCGAAGTGATAACTCCCCCGGAGGGAAGATGTTGGGCAATTAGTGAGAGTAATTTTGAAAAATTAAGAAATGAAAATAAAATATGGTTTGGTGTAAAAGGAGACGCAAGACCAAGGTTGAAAAAATATCTTAGTGAATCAGAGGGATCAGCTGTTTGGACATGGTGGACTAATAAAGAAGTAGGTCATAATCAGGAAGCGAAAAAAGAATCGATAGCATTGTTTGGAGAGAACAATCCATTTTCGACACCTAAACCAGAGAGATTAATTCATAGAATCGTGACGTTATGTACTAATGAAAGTGATATAGTCTTAGACTTTTTTGCTGGTAGCGGTACTACAGCTGCAGTTTGCCATAAAATGAACAGGCAATATATTGCTATTGAACAAATAACGTATGGAGTAGATTACACACCAGAAAGACTAAAAAAGGTTGTAGACGGTGAGCAAGGAGGAATTACAAAGGAAGTTGGATGGACTGGTGGTGGCAGCTTTGTTTATGCTGAATTATTTGAACTGAATTACCAATACATTACGCAGATTCAGAGTGCCGAGACCAATAAAGAAATTGAAGAGCTTGTTGCAGAAATTCTGAAAGTAGCTTTCTTAGACTTTAGGATCAACATCAATCGATTAACTAACGAGGACAGTGAATTTGCAGCATTATCATTGGAAGAAAAAAAGAAATTGCTTATTGAAAGTCTTGATGCGAACCAGATGTATTTAAGTTACACGGAGATCGATGATGCGCAGTATAAGGTCTCAGATATGGCAAAGACGTTCAATAATTCGTTTTATCAAGTTAGCAAAGCGAAGGTGAGCGTTGATGAATAATGAGATTTTACATGCTCGGATTGAGAAACGGTTTAACGACATTTTTGAAACTCCACCTGAGATACCAAATTACTTGTATTCAAATTTAAGTCATAAATTACGTCGATACCAAATACTAGCGTTGCAACAGTTTATTTATACCCAAAGGTCGAATTCAGCGGATCTTGTATTTAATCATTTGCTTTTTCATATGGCAACTGGATCAGGGAAAACTCTAGTGCTAGCTGCGACCATTCTTTATTTGTTTAAAGAAAAGGGGCATCAAAACTTCATCTTCTTTGTTAACAGTGACGCAATTATAAAAAAAACCTTTGATAACCTAACTAATACGTCTTCACCAAAGTATCTATTTGATCCTAATGGAATCATAATTGACGGAAGCCCAGTAGCGATCCAAGTCGTAGATGTGTTTCCTGTTGTCCCTGCGGATAATACGATTTACTTGAAACTTACAACTATCCAGAAGCTTCATATGGACTTAAGTGACCCTAGGGAAAACGGTCTTACTTATGACTCGTTAAAAGAATTTGAACTTATATTACTTGCTGATGAAGCGCATCATATTAATGTATCTACTAGAAGCGATAAGAAAAAGCTCACCACAGAAGAAGCAGAGGAAAAAAACTGGGAGAATACTGTTAGTAAAATACTGAAGTTGAATCACTCTAATCGGCTAATAGAATACACTGCAACTATTGATTTAACAACAGACGTTCTCTTCAAGAAATATCAAGATAAAATTGTTTATCAATATGATTTAAAGAGATTTATGGAAGATGGGTATTCAAAAAACGTTGTGCTACTGCGGGCTAATGAAAATGATGAACAAAAGATGATTCATGCAATGTTGCTTAGCCAGTATAGAAAGTATGTTGCCAGAGAACATGATATATTTTTGAAGCCAATCATTCTTTTCAAGTCAAATAAGATTGCTACTTCATTAGGAGCTAACAATACTTTTCTTAACCTAGTAGAAGGACTATCGATAGATCAGTTACAAAACATCATTGAAAAAGGACTTATCCTTTATCAAAATGAGCAAAGTATCTGGCGAAAGATGTTTTCTTATTATCATGAAAAAGACATTGCTCAAGTCGTTCGTGATCTAAAATGGGATTTTACTAGTGAAACAATTCTTAATGCTAATGAGTCATCTTTTTTATCAGAGAGTAATGCACTTTTAATGAATACGTTAGAAGATACAAACAACCCAATTCGTGCGATATTTGCTGTCGCAAAGTTGAATGAAGGATGGGATGTTTTAAATCTCTTTGACATTGTTAGGATAAGTGAGGAGTCAGTAAGTACCAAGAAATCGACGGATAGTGAGGCACAATTGATCGGTCGGGGCGCTCGATATTACCCGTTTGTCAAAGATAATAAAAAATCATATGTTCGACGTTTTGATGCTACGAATAATGTTTTGAAGGTGATAGAGACACTGCATTATCATACGATAAATGACAATGCTTACATCAAAAATCTTGAAGAATCCCTTGCAGCAGCTAATATTCAGGTGAAAGAAGATAAATTTGACCGATTAGAAGCAAAAGTGAAGCCGAAGATTCGAAAACTTGAATTTTTTAAAAATGGAAAAATCTACATTAATAAACTTGTTCCGACGTCGTCCAATGATTATCAATCTTTTCGAGACTACAATGTCTCTCCGAATTATGATATTCAATTTGAAACTTCTATTGAGCAGCGTTATGGTTCTCAGCATTCGACTGCATCAGGAACTAAACAACACGAAGAACAATTAAGTTTTCAAAAGAGTTTGTTGCAAAAAGCAATTCAACGCAACAAGTTTTATCGATTTAACAACTTGAGAGAATATATGCCGAGTATCTCGAGTATTCAAGAGTTTATTGAAAGTGAAAAATTCTTAGGTAATCTTAAAATCAATATCTCTTTACCTCAAGGTATTTCAAGTAAGGATCTTTCATCGAAAGAAATATTATTAGTCATTGAAAAATTTTTAGCCTACGCTGAAAAAAACATTAGAGCAAATTATATGAAGGAGAGGGGGACGCCGGTATTCGAAGGGTTTGCCTTATCTGAATTGATTAATGATTATGTAATCGAAATGAATCATGTAAATCAGCGGATAACGAATGTTACGCAAGTGGTAAGAACACGGAATATGAGGGATCATGACTGGTATATTTACGATCAAGCGATTGTAAATGGATTGGAAAGCGACATGATCGATTTTATTAATGATTATATGGAGCGGCTTCGATCGAAATATCAGGAAGTCTATCTCATTCGGAATGAACGTAAGATCAAAATTGTCGAGATTAATGGCGTTAGAGGATTTATGCCGGATTTCTTGTTGTATCTGAAAGATGCTGATTTCACATACCAGGTATTCTTGGAACCTAAAGGAGAAAACTTGCGTGAACAAGATCAATGGAAAGAGGATTTTTTACTGTCTTTGTCTACTCGTTCAGATATTGAAGTATTGAATGAGAATGACAAAGTTCGATTAATTGGTATCAAATTCTACTCCAATGATCGGGATTTCAAACAAGCATTCCGTGAAGATTTCAAAGGCAAACTCTTCAATGAAGAGGAAATAAAGCAGATGAAACTACCCTTATCTGGTCAAGGTGAGTGATTAGGGACTTAATAAACTCGACATAGAGGTGAAAAAAAGCCTGCGAGGCTTTTACGATACTCACAAGAGACTCAGTCTCCACCGGTATCTTCTTTATGGATTGGAGATTCGTGGGATGGTAATAAGCAAACAGTAAACATTAATAAATCCATCAAAAAAACTATCTCCTCATCAACGTCAGACCCAGTAGAAATAACAAACAATATTTAAAAATTGGCGGAGTGGCCTTACTTTTATCGATTGAAACAACAGCTTAATGTCTGTTGTATATTTTCAAAAATCATCGATCGATCCTATAGTTTAACTAGCCGCCTATAAGGGCGGCTTTTCATCGTAGAAGGAACTCACGGCCTAAGAGGCTCTGGGAAGCAGTATCAAAAGTACACACGATTATAAGCTCTTTTATTGGTAATTTGACCACCCGCTAAGGGTAACAAAAGGGTAACGCAAGCCAGTGGAAAACGGTTCTCTTTCGTTAAGGGTGTTACAACGACAATTCACAAAAACCTTGGTTTTACGCGCTCTCGTGAATTGCCGGTTACAATGTTACAGCCACTAACCTTATGGCGGCATGATGTAAATGAGCAGTTACTAAGAGCTTTCACTTCTGGATAGATTGCAACCAAACAGAACTATATTAGGTATTATAGGAAACTGTGTCATAAGCTAGTGCCATAATCATAATTAATTATGTCATTCTGAACCTTTATGAAAAACTCAACATCAAATCAACATAATGATGGTTTTTTTCGTATTCTGTAATTATGTGCACTTCGCCGACTGTCTAATAAACGATCGTTTTTTAGACTTTATGAAAATCAGCATAAAACACCAAAAATAGATCATTGTTACAGTCTATTTACTCGTCTAAAATTCAAAGTATATTAATTAAAGCGATCGATGGTTAAATAGACAATAGGAGAGTAATAAAACAACTAAAATTGGGAATGCGCGTGTTTCGACTTTCGATCAATCCAAGGATTTACAAATCGATTCTTTGAATGCATCTGATGCACGCTCAGTCTTTATATCGTGTGCAAAGTAATGACAAAGGACATTAAGAGGGCTAAATGGAGAATAAGGTTAAGACGTATGCTAGATTACAGCATTGTCTTTTTTTTCAAGCTTTACTATTGAGTATTGAGATTCAAGAGTCCACAAAGAAGGACTATTGTACTATTTTGTCGAAATCTACCAAAGGTAATGATTTCCGATTAGTGGTAACACATGACACTTAAGAAATTTCAACAATTTACTCTAGTTAGTTATAAGGAGTCCTAACAGAAAGTAATGAAATTAGACTATAAGCAGTAAACATAACCACAACATATAATTTGATTTGGAAGAGTCAATCAACTAGGAGGATCAGATGAGCGAGAAACAAATATCAACGACAGCATTAGCAAAAGAATTGGGGTTACAAGCAAAGCATCTGTTTCAATCTTTAACGGATGCAGGATGCATTCTAAGAGAAAATGACGCTTGGGTATTAACCAATAAAGGTGTCGAGATGGGGGGAACAATGAAGAGCCATCCACAGCATGGTACCTATATAGCGTGGGATGGAAGGATAAAAGAATATCTTTCAGAAATTGGTGGCTCTGATAAATTATTGAGCGCAATTACACTGAGTAAGCATTTTAATATATCAAAATTTAGAATTAACCCAATTTTATCAGAGCTTGGAATGCTTCAAAAAAATGTAAAGGGTTGGACCGTAACAAAGCTTGGAGAAAGCTTAGGTGGAAAACAATTTGAATATGAGCAAACGGGAGTCCCTTATGTTTGTTGGGATTCAAGTATACTGACAAACAAAAGGCTTATCGAAACCTTCCAGTCCGTTCAAGGAACACCGGCGGAAGATATTAAAGAAGATAAGCTACCTTCTAGTTCTAATTTTCGTGATAAGTTTGAGGCAAAGCATCGTGCAGCCGATGGACACTATGTTCGTTCTAGAGCAGAAATGTTAATTGATAATTGGCTGTATATGTCGGAAATCGTCCATGCCTATGAACGGAGATTACCAGTGGAAGAAGAGGTTTATTGTGATTTCTATCTTCCTGTTGGAAAAGTATATATTGAGTTTTGGGGTCTAGAAAACGATGAAAGATATGTAGAACGAAAAAAAGAAAAGATAAAGATCTATTCAAAATATGGATTTAATTTAATAGAACTTGTTGATAGCGATATCCAAAACCTTGATGATCTATTACCTAAGAAGCTTTTGAAGTTTGGGATTCAAGCGTACTAAGAATAAAATATTGAATGTTTATTGATCTTATATAACTTTACTTAAGAAGGGGTATTCTGGTTGAATAATGAACTCGCTCAATTAATGAATCAAAGTTTATTAGCTCCATTAATCTTTATATTCATGTGCATCCTCTTCTTCTTATTTTTAGGGGCAGTGTTGTATTACCGATTTCTCAGCCCTTGGATACCAGAAAAGCTTGCGAGCTTAGTTGGGTTTGCTGGATCTGCTTATATTTTAATGACCTGTGTAAATCAATATGAAAAAGTAAAAAGCTTAGTTGCTTCTTGGAATGTGACAGCTATGATTATAGTCATGTTTTTCTTGATAGTCACAATTGGCGTTGTTATACGTCTAATTCCAAGTAAAAAGAAAAAGAGAGATAGGAAAACAAATCGGAAATCAAATAATAGCAATAAATCTCAAAGACTGCATTCAAAGCAAAGTAGACCGGACCAAGAGATTTTAAGCAGTTCATTAGAAAGTATGTCTGGTGCTGAATTTGAACGATTACTTGCCCTTTATTTCAGCGATCAAGGATTTACGGTTCGTGAAGTCGGTATCGGAGGGAAGGACGGTGGTGTAGATCTAGTCATCATCGATCAGAGAGGTGAGAAAACAGCTGTACAGGCAAAATGTTATGCAAGTCACAATCTAATTGGCGTACAGGTTGTTCGTGAATTGGTCGGAGCTAAGCGAAATCATGATTGTATTCTTAGCCTTCTTATCACAACATCAGATCTAACAGGCCCAGCTAGAACAGAGGCGGAGAAGTTTAAAGTTGATTATTGGCACGGAGGAATAATTGAACAAAAATTAAAAACATGGGGCAAATGGAAACCGGGGAATAAGGAGTCTAAGAAAATACCTAAAACCTTGAAATCCACAATTTCTGAATTACAGACAACTCAAAACCAACTAACTGTGTCATCAGAATCTAACTGCACGTGTGGAGCTCCAATGATAAAAAGAAAGAGCAGAGAAGGTAGGGAATTCTGGGGTTGTACTTCATTTCCTAAATGTAGGCATACAAGATCAATATAGATTGATTCTATTTTTTACCGGAGATACACTTAAAGTCAGGAAAAGACGCCATATCTTGATTAAAGCCCAACACAAAAAAACCAAAAAGTCTAACTGATAGTTTGGAGCGAAATCATATGACATTGCCACAAGAGCTTGCTTCGATATTTCGGAGCCGACAAAAATCTTACAAAATGGTCTTAATTCTATCTATTCTTGATGAATATAAACAGTCTTTCAATCGAAGGGTACCGCTCAACCAAGTGGCTGAGCGGTTTTTATCGTATTACAGGGATCGCAGTATGAATGGAGCACAAGTAGATTATCCGCCTCAGGGATCAGCGTTTAAATGGAGTGACTTTACACTGGGCCAAACCAAGTCGTTACTTAAAACACCTATTGATGCTTTATCCTCCATTCTGGAAGCAACATCCGAGACCATTACCTTCAAACCGGATATATGGGATAAATTGAATGACGATGTTTTAGCCGAATTAAGAGATTATGCTCGCATTGAATTGTCGAACTACAACAACCAATTGAGCTCGGCTCCGACAATATCATTACAGGAGTCTCTTTCGCAGATTTTAAATACATACATTGAAGCTAAAACTCAACAGTTTGCTAATCATCAGCTAGGCAAGCTCTTTAGGCAATCGTTACCTGAGTATCTGAGAGCATTACCTTTTATGAATGGAGACTATAAGGTACAAGGCTCGATAGGCCAAGGCAATTGGGCCAACATCCCTTGGCTGGCTATTCTTGATAAGCGTCTAACGACAACTACTCAGCAAGGGGAGTATGTCGTTTATTTGTTCGCAGAGGATATGAGTGCTGTCTATTTGACCCTTGCTCAAGGAGTAACAGTACCTCTAAAAGAACATGGAAAAAGAGATGGCTATCAATATTTAGAGCAAAAGGTGCAGGA
This sequence comes from Paenibacillus sp. 2TAB26, assembly GCF_052115145.1. Classification (NCBI taxonomy): domain Bacteria; kingdom Bacillati; phylum Bacillota; class Bacilli; order Caryophanales; family Paenibacillaceae; genus Paenibacillus; species Paenibacillus sp. 2TAB26. Next base: position 142,229 of record NZ_JBFRGC010000010.1, on the reverse strand, counting down.
AATGAGAGAGCTCTTGCCGCTTCAAAACTTACACAAGGACGCTGATATTCATCTAACTGCTAGTGGATTGGGAAGAGATTATCAAGTATCGACCGTTGCATATGCTCGCTATGATCGAGATAACATCCCCGAAGATGACATTCTTATTGCTGATCTAGAAAACGTGATGAATAATTATAAGCTTTACGCTGATCAAGTAACCGAACAACAACAACCAGCAGCTCCTCCAACTTTTAAATACACAATGGCACATCTCTATTTGGGTCAAGGAATTATCTCTTACTTAGGTAACAACAATTATACTCCTATAAACATCGATGAACTGGTTTCCAATCAAGCAACCGTTCTTATTTCAGGGGACGATGTTAAGAACCCCAAAGAACGGATTCAACATGTGGGGAGAGCCTTACAGGAGCTTGGTCAAATTTCAGTAGAAAATGGGTACTATTCTTTAACTCCTCAAGGGACAAAGTATTATTTGGTTTTTGATGAAAATAAATGGAGATTGAGCCCAGAGCAGGTTCAAATAATAAGACGCTATCTGGGAGAATCAAATGGAGAACATGCTACTAATCTCGCAAAAGTAATGAATCTAGCTATTTCATTAGTGGAGGAGCTTGGTAGATTTTCGCTGGACGAATTCAATACCGCTTTTATTTCGGCAATGGGGCTTGAAGAAGAATGGGGAACGGTTACGCAAGAGAACAGGTCTCGCTTTATGTTGAATTGGCTAGAGGAGCTTCAATTTGTAAAGAAAACAGGAGACCAATATATGTTCCGAGTAGATGAGGAGGTCGAGCCTTTGGATACAATGACGGTTTCGGAACGGCTTAGTTACATCAAATCCTTCATCCGTAACAAAGGCTTTCAGTTTCCGAATGAATTAATAGAGAATCTATACCTCTCTCTCAAAACAAAACCATTTGTCATTCTAGCGGGCGTATCCGGAACGGGAAAGACAAAACTAGTGAAATTATTCGCAGAAGCGCTTGGCGCGCTTAGCCATAACCAGCAATTTACTCTTATTCCTGTGCGTCCAGACTGGAGTGATCCGTCGGACCTAATAGGATATATGGATTTATCGGGTGCGTTTCGTCCGGGACGGTTGGCGGAGGTACTTGTGGAGGCTTCGAAACCAAGCAATCGACACAAGCCGTATTTCATTTGTTTAGATGAGATGAACCTAGCTAGAGTAGAGCACTATTTTAGCGATCTACTTAGTATTATTGAAACGCAGGAGTGGCAGGGTGAGGCAATCGTGACGATGCCACTTATTAATAAGGACACTCTTACAACAGTAGATCAACCGATTTATGGAAACCTATCGCTCCCGGATAATGTTTATTTAATCGGGACTGTCAATATGGATGAGACGACGCATCCTTTTAGCAAAAAGGTACTGGACCGCGCCAACACGATTGAATTTAACTATATTAATCTTGAGCAATTTCCAGATCAAGCTGTTCAATCGAATGAGGCAACAACTGTTAAGGCCTCGAATGCTTTTCTACGTAGTGAGTATTTACAGCTCATTGATGCTTATGGGGATTATCAAGAGCAGGTTAAGCAAGTCACAGCGAAGCTGGTCAAAGTGAATAACATATTGGAGCAAGTCCATTCGCATGTTGGATTCCGTATACGAGATGCTGTTTGCTTCTATATGATCTATAACGACCGGTTCAGTCTTATGAGTGAGGATGAAGCGTTCGATTTACAGTTATTGCAGAAAATATTGCCACGCGTTCAAGGCAGTAGCTCATCGGTCAAGCGCGTACTTCTTCTACTAATGCAGGAAGCACTAGGCAAAGCGTTGCCTGTGAATAGCTTGATGGATGACGCCTCCGATCTTTATGAGAAGTGGAGTGCGCATGAACCGGAAGAGAGAGCTAAATACCCGATGAGTACTCGGAAAATAGCCTTTATGTTGCGGAGGTTAGAGGAAGATGGATTCACCTCCTATTGGCTCTCTTAATCAGAGTGTTGAGCTGCTCCGGATTGAAACGAGCCTGTTTAATTTGTACATACAGGGTAAGCCGTTCCATCCAACGGTAGATACGCTGCAATTGCATAGAAATGATGATAATCAGCTCATTGAAGCACAACTGCAAATTTCTGCGCCCTCGACTGCACTTTTAATAGAAAAAGTTTCAATGTTTCATCCTGAGACAAAGGAACTATCGGATTGGAAGACGGGCATACCGAGCTATCCGCTCTTTTATGAAACGCAGGCTTACGAGATCGTCATCGAAAAAAAGCAAGACATTCCGCTTACCTTTTTCCATGAAAATGTTTATTTGAGGCAAGTGGTTAAGCCGCTGGGCAATATGATCTTATCTGGCGTTTTAAACTTTCAGAATGAGGTTGGTCTGACTGATCTGGAGCTGCGTTTGAATGGACAGGCTATTTTAAAGGTTCAGCTTGAAGTTTTTCCAGTCAAAATGGATTATAAAAATGATTATCAAATGATTTTAAATGACGTCAATCAACAGATCTATAACTTATCATTTGATTTTTTGCGTAAAACGTATAATCTAACGGGTCTCAAGGAAACACGTCATCAAAGCTTAACCGAGTTCTTCACGATCCTACAGCATGTATTCGCTCAGCTTGTGCAGGCGGTGGAACGGATTAATAGCTCGCCTCACTCCAAGCATCAAGTGGAGAACCGAGTAGTAGAAGCAGGACGTTTGAAGAAGACGGGGAAGGAAAGCATTTCCTATCTGACCAGGCGTCCGCAGCTACTCGTACAGGACGATAAGCTTGGTTTTATTCCAATGAATGGACAACGCTATTACCCAAGCCATGCGATTGAGACGAAGCGGCATGTGGATTATGATACAAACGAGAATCGTTTTATTCGTTGGGTTCTGCTCCGTATTGCGAGTAAGCTTAAAGATCTGAAGACTCGCCTAACTGAGAAGGGACGCCTTAAGGATCCGATGTTGTCGCGGAAGCTGAATGATATGCAATCGCAGCTACAAAGGCTGCTCAAGCTAGATTTTTTGAACGTGAAGGAGATGAGGCAGCTCTCCGTATCGCTTGTGCTTCAGATGGCGCCGGGATACCGCGAGGTGTATCGTAACTATTTGATGTTGATGAAGGGACTCTCTATCCAGAGTGATCTGTTCCGATTATCGATGAAGGATCTGGCGCAGCTATATGAATACTGGTGTTTTCTCAAGATTCATGACTTGCTGAGTCGTAAGTATGAGCTGTTGAAGCAAGATATTATTAAGGTGAACCGGACAGGCGTGTTTGTTACTCTAGACAAATCGCAAAAGGCAAAGATGGTTTACCGTAATCCGAAGAATAGCGAGATTTTTACGCTGTACTACAACACTTTGCCGAGTGGTGAGCAAACGCCGACGATTTCTCAAAGGCCCGACAATGTGTTGACATTGAAGAAGAACGATTCCGATGCGGAATATAAGTATATTTTTGATGCGAAGTATCGGCTCAATCCAGCGTATGAGGGGACTCCCTACCGAAGGGATTACAAGCTTCCGGGACCGGAGGAGTCCGATATTAATACGATGCATCGATACCGTGACGCTATTGTGTACGCAGAGGGAGGCGGGAAAGAATTGGAACGCAGCATGTTCGGGGCTTATGTACTATTTCCCTATCACAATGAGGAGCAGTATGAAGAGCATAAATTTTATAAAAGCATTGAGCTGATCAATGTTGGAGCTCTACCGTTCTTGCCGGGATCCACCAAGCTGATGGAAGCCTTCCTGGATGAAATCATTATGGATAGTCCAGAGAAGGCATACGAACGCTCCGCAAGGCCGCGTGGAACGAAAAATTATTACGAGAACAAGCTTATCGGCAAAAATGTACTGGTAGGATCACTCCGGGAGGTACAGCAGCTCGATGATGCGTTACAACTTAAGTTTTATCATGTACCGCTTGAGAATATCTCCGATCACAAGCTGCTTACTCAGCTAGAATACGTGGCACTCTATCAGTCGATAAAGAAGTTTGAGCCACGCGGGGAAACGGGTATTCACTGGTACGGTAAAATCTCGGACTGGAAGGTCGTGCGGCGCAAGGAGATTACCGAGCGACCAGCAAGATCGGGCACGGAAGAAAAACTGTATGTGAAGTTTACGGTAGGAGAGTGGGTAAAGCGGGATAAGCCGATCATTCCGGGGGGACGAGGGATCTATACGCTCTTGTTCACTTCAAAGTATGTGTTCGACCGAGCTTTAGAGATTGCAGAGCTGAAGCTGGAGACCGAAGAAGATCTACGAGTGTGGCGTGAGCAACGGCGTATAGGACCTGTCACAGTCGAGTTGGATCACGAGCAAGTAGATTTGGCTAGTAGGGTGCTAGGGGTTGGGAATTTATCTTCAACGTAATATATGAATGAAGCACCCTCCTGGACGAGCTCCAGCAGCAGCGGAAGCAGAAAAAAACCTCCGTAAAAGCACATGGTCTAAACGAAACGAGCTTGATAAGAGAAAGACCGTCAAGGATGCAATCTATTCACGATAATCGGTTTTTTAGCATTTATGACATGTGACGTTATGTGGAAATTATGTCATCACAGTCAACTTCTGCAGAAGGTATCGAAATAAGGAGTGTTTGCCTAGGACCCAACGGAAGTTCGGGGATGCCAATATACATGATTCCGATTCGCAATCTTTTCTTTTCCGCTCCAAGCAAGGGGGTTGCGCGACTTTATGAAGCTGCATTCGGAGTGAATAGGGGGAAAACGGGTGTCTTCATCAACAAGGGAAAAATTAAGCTTGTAAAATTCATGCAGGAAAGTCTAAATGTACTGGAAAAAGTAGATTCAATATACAAGCTGGAGTTTTTCAAAAAATTATGAAACTTCCAACAATCTGCGCCCAAAACAATTTGAGTTCCAGTGGTCTTTATTTCTAGAGGTAGAGTATCGGAAATTGGTTTAGTTTTATAAAAAATCAAGGAATATACTGGTGTCAGCTCGAATGAATATCACAATAAAGCTAAAAATACTCCATTAATGAAGAAGAGGTGCTTAAAATGACAGCTAATTTTAATATTAAGCCAAGCCCGAAACAACTCGAGTACCAATCCTGGGAGTTCGGATTATTTGTGCATTTTGGTCTCAGAACGTTTTATGAAGGGTACGTAGATTTTGATCCAAGAGGCATGTCCCCCGAGTTGTTTAACCCGGAGCAATTGGATTGTGAGCAATGGATCCGTACGGCAAAGGAAGCCGGAATGAATTATGCTGTACTTACGGCTAAGCATCATGATGGGTTTTCTAATTGGCCGTCGAAGTATAGCTCGTTCTCTACGAAACAATCGCCATGGAAGGATGGTCAGGGTGATGTTGTTCGGGAGTTTATAGAGGCTTGTCGAAAATATGATGTAAAGCCTGGTTTATATTATTCTCCTTTTGACGGATCTGCGGATTTCTATAACCAGGATGCAAGCGCTTACGATGATTATTTTGTAAATCAAATTACAGAGCTGCTAGGTCAATATGGAGAGATTGATATTTTGTGGTTTGACGGTTGTGGCTCGGAGGATCATGAATATGATTGGAAACGGATCATCGGAGAAATTCGCCGACTTCAACCGAATATTTTAATTTTTAATATGGGAGATCCTGATTTCCGGTGGGTCGGGAACGAGGATGGCATTGCGCCGATTCCATGCTGGAATGTCGTGGATTCGCTTGAGTTTTCGATCATGACCGAGGAAAAGGAAGCTTTGACGGATAAGCTATGGCTGCCTGCGGAATGTGATGTGCAGATGAGAGCGAATTGGTTTTATAGCGATAGCGACGAGCATACGATCAAAAGTCTGGATCAGCTCTTGGGCTTATACTATTATTCGGTAGGGCGCGGTGCGAATCTGCTGCTGAATATCGGCCCGGATAGACAAGGCTTGCTGCCTTCGAAAGACACAAGCCGACTGGCTGCAATGGGTGCAGAAATACGAAGAAGATTTGACAGCCCCATCGCGACCTTGGAGCAATGTACTCACAACCAGAATGAATGGATTTATGAGCCTGCTCATCCACATCTGATTGATCATATTGTTATTCAAGAGGATTTATCTTCTGGGGAGCATATTCTCAATTTTCAAATCAATATTATGACAGAAAAATCGCATCGAACCATAACGGTATATGAGGGACAAAACATTGGTCATAAGGCTATTGTACGAATTCCGCCAGTTAAAGTTCGAGGCGTCTCTCTAACCGTTACAAAGTCGCAAGGCGAGCCTACTATTAAGGAGCTATCATTTTATTATGTTGGGGAGATCGGGAATGGATAAAGCATTAAAGTTTCGTACAGACGGTACATTCAAAATAGTCCAGTTTTCTGATACCGAGTATATGGATGATGCCGCTGACCTAAATGAGCGAACCGCTGACATGATGCGAACCGTCATGGAGACGGAGCAGCCTGATCTTGTTGTATTTGCAGGTGATGTCATAGGCAGTTTGCGCTGCAGCAATCCAGAGCAGTCATTCCGAGATGTAGTATCAACTATAGAAGCGATGAAAGTCCCGTGGGTTGCTATTTTTGGCAATCACGACTCGGAAGCAGGAATTACAAGGGAACAGCTAATGGATATTCAACTGAGCTATAGCTATTGCGCCGCTGAGCGGACGGCTGAGCATATCAGCGGTGTAGGCAATTATGTGTTGAGCATACAGGGTAGTGATGAACGTTTCGCGGCAGCTTTATATTTTTTGGATAGCGGGAGTTATTCTGCCTTGCCTCACATTCATGGATACGATTGGATTCGCAGAGATCAAATTGACTGGTATGCGGCACAATCGCAGGCATTCACGGATCAGAACGGAGGCCAACCTATCCCTTCACTGGCATTCTTCCATATTCCACTGCCGGAGTATCAAGAGGTATGGGATAAGTCCGAGTGCCATGGCGAAAAGAGAGAAGAGGTTTCTTGCCCTCGTATCAACAGCGGTTTATTTTCCGCAATGGTAGAGATGGGCGATGTGATGGGAACCTTTGCAGGGCATGATCACGGAAATGATTATTCGGGCGAGCATCATGGCATTCGCCTTTGTTATGGACGCTCTTCAAGCTATATTATATGGGATACGGATATTCCAATTGGTGCAAGAGTGATTGAATTGCAACAGGGATCCAGAACGTTTGATACTTGGCTGAGATTAAGTGATGGATCGGCTCAGCAGCGCTCGATAGGGTAATATTTAGAAAACGTCAATAAACGTTAGAATTTGTTATAATGGATAGCAAGCGTTATGTTGGCCTCCACTCACAGCGGTGGAGGTTTTTTCATGCTAAGAATCCCTCAATAGGTATCTATAATATAGAACATAGAAATTAGGAGGAAATATGTCCTGGAGCAAATTGAAGCAACAACTAGAGAGTTTTCTATCTCCTGCTTTACATGGCAGGTTCGAATATCGTGCAACCAGCTATCGTTATTTACCTGACAAAGCAGGTCAATGTTATATCGCGGTAGATAAAAAGAACGTACTCAGTATGAGTGATAGCACTACCTTAATCAAATGGTATCAGACGGAGCTGGAAATTAAGAATGATTCAGCTATCGAAATTCCTATCAACCATGAAGAAATTGAAACGGTGAGAAAAGATACCAATGGGAAAGTTCCAGAGGATCGTCTAAAAGTAATGGCAAAAAGCAGAAAACTATCCGAATATGCTAAGGAAATTTTTTCAGCACAATCATCATTAAGTAAATCAAATTTTGTCGTTGTCGCTAATAAGTTTTTATCCACTTCTATAGAGGAAAGCCTAGAGAGCAATGATATTTTATTGAATATTCTAGCTTTGGTGGACAGACGAGTTGGAAAAAAGCGGCTTTTAAACATGGCCGAGAAGATGAAGCTAAAGCATCCCATTGTGCAGTATTTTTATGAACTACGGCTTAATACATTATGAAAATAAGTAACTCATTCACCTCTAATCACCGGCGAGCTCTCTATACTGCTTCGGGGTAATCTCCGTTTCCCGCTTAAACAGACTGCAAAACTGCGCATCTGTCGAGAAGCCGCATTCCATCGCGATAACCGATATTTGCAATGGGGTATGCCTAAGCATTGTTTTGGCATGCTCGATCCTACGCTGCAAAATATATTGGCTGGGAGATAACTTGATCTTCTCTTTGAACAAATGACGAAACCGATCATAGCTATAACCAGATTGGTCGGCAAGAGCTTGGAAGTCAATTTTCTGCGTATAGTACTCATCGATGAAAGCCTGGGCGAATCGGATAATGTCATGGCGGCTATCTGGTTCTTGGGAAGGATGAGCCCGCAGTACTTCCAAATATAAGCGCGAAATCAAATTATCGAGCAATTGCTTATAGAAGGGGGGCTTATCACGAAGCTCCTTTGCCATCATTTGCATGAGGCCAAGAATAGGCCTTGACGGGGAATCCTGGTAGATTCCTTCTTTCAAGGGAGGATAGATGGTGCTCGTGAATCCCGTAAACATAACCTTCGACGGTTTGCCATGCCGTTCATCGTGAGGCGTGCAGGGTGCTATTATCGCATAATCACCTGCCTTGAAAACATGTTCGGCATCCCCGATTCGAGTTGTCCCCTGACCGCAGTCGTAATAAACCAGCTCATAACACTGATGGTGATGCATTACAATATGCTCATGCTTCGCTCTCGTTTCTTGATAAAAGAAATCCAATGAGGCTGCCAATCATAGCTCTCCTGTCAACGTAGCCAATTCGTGATATAGAACGACCGTATGATGCTACTACATTATTTAAATTATTTATAAAATGAATTCATTATAGCATGGCTGAAAAGCCAATTCATTATATAAATGGAGGTAGATGATATGGGTCTAGATTTCGGGGCATTGCCCGTAGATGAGTTGGTTCGCAAGTTGGAGGCTCCGGGTAGTAGAGTTAAAATGGTGCTCGATACGGATACTTTTAACGAGATCGACGACCAATTTGCGGTTATTTATGCGCTGTTGTCACCAGAAAAAATAGAGCTTCAGGCTCTATATGCAGCACCGTTCCATAATGAGCTCTCTACGGGGCCCGATGACGGGATGGAAAAAAGCTATAAGGAAATCATTCGCATTCTTAAGCTAATGAATCGAGAGGATGTCCCAGTCTATCGCGGCTCCGAAGCTTATTTGCCTGCTGTTAGCTCCCCGATTCGCAGCGAGGCAGCGCTGAATTTGGTAGAACGTGCAATGGCAAGCGATAAAAATGATCCATTATATGTAGTCGGTATCGGTGCCATTACGAATATTGCGAGTGCCATTCTAATAGAGCCGCGAATCATTGAGCGCATCGTTGTAGTCTGGCTGGGAGGCCATGCACTGGATTGGCCTGACACTCGTGAGTTTAATCTCGAACAGGATCTCCATGCATCGAGAACCGTAATGAACTGTGGAGTGCCTTTGGTTCTTATCCCATGCATGGGAGTCGCTTCAAACCTTCGTACGACACTATCGGAGGTTAGAGATTATGTGAAGCCTTCCGGCGCAATTGGAGAGTACCTCTATGAGACGTACAAAAACTGCAAGGATGATCATTTCGCCTATTCCAGAGTGATATGGGATATCTCGGTTATCGCGTGGCTGAATCAGCCCAAGTGGGTTCCTTCGCGGCTTGTTCCAAGCCCAATCATTTCCGAGGACTTCCGCTGGAGCACGGACAGCACAAGACATTTGATACGCTGTGCAAGCTATATTGACCGTGATGCGGTATTTCAAGATCTGTTTTCCAAGCTTGCTCTAAGCAAAGTGGAGTAACAAGATGACCAAGCCGAGAATAACCGTCGAAGGCTAGCTCAATATGGGTCTTGTAGTGTCCGTATCTCACATTTGCTTACTAGGTTATAGCGAAGGGCCCCTGTTATTCCGAGCGGAATGATAGGGGCTCTTTTGATAGATCTTACTTTAAAAAGGGAATGTCGACGATATTTGAGGGTCGGGTGCAGACCTTGGCTCCTTGAGCGTTTTGAAATATTAGTTAATATGTGGGGGCAAATCTATAATTTGTTAAGTTGTAATGTATGCGCTTACTTTCTATAATTTAGTTATTCAAGACATGAATTGTCTTGTGTTGAAAGAAAAATTCCTTTAGATAGGAGGGACAGATTTCACGTTATTTGAAACAGGACAAGTTACGCACTGTACTGCAAGGAAAAACAACCGACAAACAATGAAAGGAGAGAGATTTATAAAAGGTAATATTCAAGTAGTGTGTAGGCAAGCAGTGACAAACACTAAATTTTAGGAGGTAATAATATATGTTTAAGTTTAAAAAGAAAGTGTTTACGCTAGTTATTGCAGCTTCAATGAGTATTTCCAGCTTATTTGCAGTATCCGCAAGTGCAGCGACAGACTACTGGCAAAATTGGACCGATGGTGGCGGAACAGTAAATGCTACTAATGGATCTGGTGGGAATTACAGTGTCAGCTGGTCAAACACCGGAAATTTTGTGGTTGGTAAAGGCTGGAATACTGGATCGCCATCTAGAACAATAAACTATAATGCAGGCGTCTGGGCGCCATCCGGCAATGGGTATTTGACTCTTTATGGATGGACAAGAAACTCACTCATTGAATATTACGTCGTTGATAGCTGGGGCACTTATAGACCTACAGGAACATTTAAAGGAACAGTGTCCAGTGATGGAGGAACATACGATATTTATACGACGCAACGAGTCAATGCACCTTCCATTGACGGCACAAAAACGTTCACCCAGTTCTGGAGTGTCCGCCAGTCTAAGAGAGCGACAGGCAGCAACGTCGCTATCACTTTTGGCAACCACGTAAGTGCATGGCAGAGTAAAGGAATGAACCTCGGAAGCAGCTGGTCCTACCAGGTGTTAGCGACAGAAGGATATCAAAGCAGTGGCAGCTCTAACGTAACCGTTTGGTAACAGGTCATCTTCAAGTAGGGCAACGGATTGGCGCCCGATGAATCTAGTGTGTTGAGAATGTGTTTAATCTTTTGATAATGTTAAGGTCGTCCGGTCTCACAGCCTGCGGCCTTATCTATTTCAAAAAATGATAGAACCTACATGCTACTTGACTATTATCTTTTAGAATCCATCCAGTTGGATCCTTCAGTTTGGACGCATTGAGGACCGTTTCCCGAAAGATGAACGGTCCTCGATGCTGCCAGAGGAGAATTGTAGTCTGTCACGGACTATAATTTTTCCTGAACGTTTAAAGGAGATATAACAATGAGAAAACTAATCGTTTTTCTTATCATAGCAATAATGGTTATTGTCAGCGCTTGTTCGCAAGAAAAGCCTGATAAAACTTCGAATAAAATACCTGATGACTTTGTCCTAGTCAAGGGCGGACCGTTTATGAACAAGAAGTCCAACTACTATGGTGAAAAAGTAGCATTATCGAATTTTTATATCGGCAAATATGAGGTAACTCAAAAAGAATGGATTGAGATTATGGGGAGTAATCCCTCGGAATTCAAAGGCGACAATTTGCCGGTAGAAATGGTGAGTTGGTATGACGTTGTGGAGTATTGTAATAAGAGGAGTATCAAAGAGGGATTAACACCGTATTACTCAATAGACAAGAATAAAAAAGATCCGAAAAATACAAGTGAAAACGATAATCTAAAATGGACAGTAACGATCAATGCAGGAGCGAATGGTTACCGATTGCCGACAGAAGCAGAGTGGCAATATGCTGCAGGTGGTGGTCAGAAGAGCAAAAGTTACACATACAGCGGAAGCAATAATGCAGATGAAGTAGCATGGTATTGGAAAAACGCTGGAGATAAGATTTTATCAGGAGAATGGAACTGGCCTATAGTAGAGAGCAACCATAACAAAACAAAATCCATCGGTGTCAAGAAACCCAATGAGTTAGGGCTTTACGACATGTCAGGTAATGTAAGGGAATGGTGCTGGAATGGGTTTGGAGACTCGGAAAGCAATAGTAACTCTACCCGAGTTGTGAAGGGCGGGGGCTGGCTTGGTGATGTTGGCGAGTTATCTTATCTGAGCAATTTTGAGGCAAATGGCATGGGTCCTGATCAAGGTTTTCGTGTGAGCCGCGACGAATAAAGGATAAAACCCCAAGAAGAAGGGTCAAAAAGCGTTGATTGACAATGTTGTGCAACGATGATAACTTGAAAAATATAAAACTTATTAAACTCATCGGAATTATAAACTGGCTGGACAACCGGAAGCATGGATTATTAAATCCATGCTTTTTTTTATGTTCACAAAGGGTAGGTTTGAAATGAACCTATTAGCGATTGAGTCTGGCTTAGAGAGGAGAGTGCAAATCTTGAAATTTGCTTTGTTTAGCCTAATGATGAACATACCGAATGCTGTAAGCGGGGAAACATTGATCACCCATCAGAAATTTGAGAACGTACTTAAACAGGCTGTCCTTGCTGAAGAACTCGGCTTTGATGCTTATGGAATTGGAGAGCGGCATGGAGCACCGTTTATCTCATCTTCGCCACCAGTCGTTCTGACCGCGATTGCTGCCAGAACCGTAAAGATTCGTTTGCTAACAACGGTTACCGTTCTAAGCGTTCTCGACCCAGTGCGTGTTGCAGAGGACTATGCCACACTTGACCATCTCTCGGGAGGTCGACTCGAGATGATTATTGGCAAAGGAAACGACCCTCGCCACTATCCGCTTTTTGGAATTACCGAAGACGAACAATGGGAATCCCTTGCAGAGCGGTATGCACTCCTGAAGCGCTTGTGGAATGAAGAGAACGTAACCTGGCAGGGGCGCTACCGTTCACCGCTTGATAATGTGACTACACAACCAAGACCCTTTCAACATTCAATTCCGGTCTGGCATGGAAGCGCATCTAGCACGCTGTCGACCGAATTGGCTGCGAAATATGGTGAACCGATTTTTTCCTCCAATACGTTTCACCCACAGGCTAAATATAAAGCATTAATCGATCATTATCGCGAGAGATTGGCTTATTACGGCCATGATCCTCAAAAAGCAATGGTTGGCTCGGGATTTGGAAGCTTATATCTGGCGAACACCACAGAGGAAGCCGTCAAACGATATAGGCCCTATTACGATGCTTTCCATGCAACGGCTGCATCGCAGCACAACAACTCGCCTTTCAAAGACCTCGAGGACAATGTACAAAATGGGCCTGCCTTGATCGGCAGCGCTGATAAAGTGATCGAGAAGATTTTAAACTATCATGAAGCTTACGGGCACCAAGTGATCAGCATCAGTGTAGATGGCTTGTCAGAAATGGAGCAACGTGAGCAAATTGAACGATTTGCTACCGAGGTTGTACCTGTGCTGCGTCGAGAGGTACCTAGTACAGTATGGAATAGTCCGCAATCATAGAAATCGTGTTTGATGGTGATGAACCAATCGTTGTGATGTCACAATGCTTGGTTCATTTTTTTACCAGAAAAATGAGTTTTAAAGCTCCAGACAATCTGAAAATGTTATACTCTTAAAGCAGCCGTATTGTTTTCGTTTTGGCTGCTTTTTATATTGTGCTTCTGATGTTGTACGAATGTGACCGCGTGGTCTGTCCAGTAAATATAAGTTGGGGATTGCAGCGTTCAACATTCAAACGTAAGGCTATCGTTTTCCAAGTGGAGGATTGTTTATATGGTCAATATTCTTATCGTGGACGATGATCCTAACATTCGCGCCTTGATGCGCCTTTATTTAAAGAATGAAGGATTCTATCTGACAGAGGCGGACAACGGCATCGATGCGCATGCTATCGTCAAAGGTTCGGGAATCGATCTGGTCATCCTCGACATTATGATGCCGCATATGGACGGATGGGATTTGTGCAGAGAAATTCGGAAAAGCGATCCCGACATTCCTCTTCTGATGGTAACGGCCAAGGGCGAATCGGGGCAAAAGATAAAAGGCTTCCAGCTCGGGACCGACGATTATATGACGAAGCCGTTTGATCCGGTTGAGCTTGTGATGCGGGTTAAAGCGTTACTGAAGCGATCCCGTATTGCCTCGTCCCAGGTCATACCGTTGGGCGAAATCGTGCTGAATCGGAAAACGTATAAGGTCATGCGGGGAGAAGAGGAATTAGCGTTGCCGCTAAAAGAATTCGAGCTGCTGTTCATGCTTGCCGGCCACCCGGGGCAGATTTTCACGAGAGAGCAGCTGATTACCCAGATTTGGGGCATGGATTACGAAGGCGACGACCGAACCGTTGATGTACATATCAAGCGGCTTCGGGAACGCTTTGCCGGGGACGTCCGCCATTTTCGCATTGAAACGGCATGCAGCGTCGGCTATCGTCTGGCGGTGAATCCGGGATGAAATCGTTATACGTTCGCGTTGTGCTGACTTTTCTGGCCGCCATTGTCATCAGCTTGGTCTCATCCCTTCTTCTCGCCCTTGCTCTATTCCAGAATGATCTGAACGCTACGGGTAAAAACGATATGATCGCGGCTGGCGATCGTATTATACGCGTGTACGAGCAAACGAATCCTCCGGATTTGGATGTGTTCATGAATGATATGGCTGAATTGGTTTCCTATACCTTGCAGCTTTACGACGGCAATGGCGGGATGAACTCCTATGTGCCGAACAAGGGCAAGAAGGTCGAAGCGATTAACTCTGAATCGGTTCGCATGGTACTGCGCGGAGAACCGTACCGTTCGCATGGAAAAGATAACGGTACGTTCGTCGGCCTTCCGTTTTCTTCCGAAGGAAAACATTATGCTTTAATTTTGCAGAGCTCTTCCAAGAACGAAATTACGATCTTCCGATTATTATTCACTATTCTGTTCCTCATGCTTGCGATCGGAAGCTTGTGCATTCTCATTGCTGGCAGATACCTGGTGAAGCCTCTTCAAGCGATGACGGATGCGACTAAGCGGTTGGCCAAAGGGGACTTTGAGGTTGAGTTGAAAATCAATCGCGGAGACGAGCTCGGAACTCTCTCTCGGAGCATTAACGACATGGCTCGGGAAATCAAGCAATTGGAGCGGATGCGACAGGATTTCGTATCAAACGTGTCCCATGAAATCCAATCTCCGTTAACTTCCATTTCCGGATTCGCAAAGGCGCTGAAAGATGGCAATCTGGTTATTGCAGAGGACGATCGTGTCCAATACTTGGATATAATCGTTACCGAGAGCGACAGATTATCCAGACTCAGCGATAATTTGCTGAAGCTCGCTTCCCTTGAATCGGATCATCATCCGTTCGAGATGGAATCGTATAAACTAGATGAGCAAATTCGACGAGTAATCGTTGCGTGCGAGCCCCAGTGGTCGGCCAAAAGCATTCGCGTCGTCATAGAGTCCCCTTCGGGAGCTGGCGTAGAAATAACGGCCGACCGGGATCAACTCAATCAAGTTTGGATGAATTTGCTCGGGAATGCCATCAAGTTCACGCCCCGCGCCGGTCAAGTTCTCATCGCGATCAGCCGGCCTCATCCTCATGAGATTGCCGTTGCGATAAGCGATTCCGGGATAGGCATTGCACCGGACGATTTAAGCTATATTTTCGAGCGCTTCTACAAAGCGGACAAGTCGCGGGCCCAAGACCGAAGCGGGAATGGTCTCGGTCTTGCCATCTCCCACAAAATCGTTGCTCTCCATCGCGGAAGCATAGAGGTGAAGAGCACCGTCGGACTGGGTACGACGTTTACCGTGACGCTTCCCGCTGCCTTGCATAACGATTCCGCCATTTGCAAATAAGTTCACGCTCCGTTCATATTTCTCCAATACACTCAGTTCGATTCACATACAACTGATCGGAGGAATAGAAACGATGAGCTTTATTCAAGATGTTATCGATTCATTGAAATGGTTGACTGTCTGGGAAATGATTTTATGCGCGCTAAACTTATTTGTCTTGCTGAGGTATGCTTGGCCTTTTCTCAAAAATAACCGCTGGTTGGATTTTATACCGAGCACGGGTGTAATCATTGCGATTATTAGCCTTATGAATGGCGACGCCTCTTTACTGGCTCTGTTGATTTACTCCTCTACGGCCATCCTATTCTTAAGTACTGCGAGAAGAGTCTTTAAACCGGCCATTAAGCCGATGTCTTCGAAATTTCGCTTTGTCATGGTTATCGTTTGCGTCCTTTGTACCCTTCCTACGCTATTGGCATTAACCGTTGCGGGAGAAGTTCGATACAATCCGGTGAGCGATTTAAGCCATAAGAGCTATTCCAAAGCTTTTATCGCGATGAACGAAAGGTTGTCCGCCGAATACCCTTTCGGAGATTGGAAAAAAATCGATTGGGAAGCAAAGAAAAAGAAATACGAGCCTCTTTTCCTCGAAGCGGAAATCAACCATGATTCGAATCTCTACTATAAAACTTTAAGGGATTACCTTTTTTCTTTCCGCGATGGCCATATCGAAATTGCGAATGAACATCTGTACGACGATAATAACACGTTTAAAAATGAAGTCGGCGGCGGAGTTGGAATTAGCGCGGTTCAATTGGATAACGGCAAAGTATTGGTTAGCTTACTGTTAGCTGACAGCCCGGCTGACAAAAGCGGAATCAAGCTCGGAGCCGAAATCATTTCGTGGGACGGGAAAAACGTTCGGGAAGCATTGGACCAAACGTCCTGGAGCGAGAACCCGTCGGCAACCGAAGGCGATCAGATTCAAAATCAAGGGCGTTTCTTGGCAAGAGCTCCAATCGGCAAAGAAATTCAAGTCGAATTTCGGAATCGGGATGATGAAGCGAGCAAGACTGCGACGCTTACAGCCTACGACGATCAATACGAGACCTTGAGGAAAACGAAAATTAAGCTAAAAAAAGAAGATCCTCCCGTAGAAGGCGAGATCCTTCGGGAGGAATACGGGTACGTGAAGATCAGATATTTTCTTCCCGGAACAACACAATCCAATCCCGCGCAAGCGCTGGAAGACCAATTAAAAGAGTTTCTAGAGAAACGCGTAAAGGGAATCATCATCGATTTGCGGGATAATCCGGGCGGAGACGACGACCTTGTTGCCAAAATGGCAGGACATTTTGTGAACAAGAAGAAGATCTATGAATACGTCAGTTACTACAATCGAAATACGGGACGTTTTGAAATCAACCGTGCCGAAACCAGAACCGTTCATCCTTCGCGGATTTACTTTCCAGGGAAAATCGCCGTCCTCATTAATTCGAACACCGCTAGCTCAGGGGAAGGATTGCCTTTGTTCTTAAAAGGAATGCAAAATGTCAAGATTATCGGCTTTGCGTCCACGAACGGTTCGTTCGGAGTCGTGTCCGCTCCTATAGAGATGAAAATGCCGGGAGGATATATCGTGCGGTTCCCGGATGGCCGATCACTTAATCAAGACAAAACGATTCAAGGCGATAGCGATGAACGCGGATTTGGCGGAGCAACTCCCGATATCACGGTTCCGATGAACGAGCAAACATTTAAGATGAAATATATCGATGGGCAGGACGTGGAATTGAATTATGCATTGGCTTCTTTCAATGGCTAGTCGGCTACCTGAGAGCGAGTTCATCAACGACACATGTGGAGAGCCGTATCTCACTCATAAGGAAGTAGTATTTCAGAGCCGCAAAGTGAGATAATGATAAGATACAAGTTCAATAGAGAGTCAAGTGATTCTACCAATAATAAAAATGAGATGCCTGAATGAAGAAGGAGAAAAACAGATGACCATAATCGACAAATTAGCATCGTCACTTAACCGCAAAGACGAAGGTCCTAACCAGGAGCTGGCCAAATATATTGCCGATCGAGATGATAAAGGAGCTGTAATAGAACTAGTTGATAACTTGCATAACAATGACAAGAACATTCAAAGCGATTGCATTAAAGTTCTCTATGAGATAGGAGATCTGAGGCCATCTTTAATTGCTGAATACAGCAAAGAGTTCGTAACATTGCTTAATCATGGAAACAATCGACTTGTTTGGGGGGCTATGACAGCACTAAATGCGATAACTCTTGAAAATCCGGAAGTCATTTATTTATCACTTGAAAAAATTGTTGATATTACGGGCAAAGGTTCGGTAATCACCAAAGATCAAGGGGTAAATATTCTAATTAAACTTTGTTCGATCAAACCATATGCGGATCATGCATTCACATTACTCATCGAGCAGCTTAAGAAATGTCCGACCAATCAGCTTCCAATGTATGCGGAGAATGCAATATCCATCGTTAACGATAATAACAAAACCCTTTTCATAAAGACGCTTTCCTCACGACTGGGTGATATTGAAAAGGACACAAAACGAAAGCGAGTGGAGAAACTGATTAAGAAATTGAGTTGATTCTACCCTTTATGTAAGATGTGACAGTTGATAGAGTTCCGATATATTTATAAAATAATGAGGTTTAATAAAGGGCGAGGATTCAAGTTATGCCAAAAAACGATAATATGCTGGCCATTCTATGGATGCTGAATTCGGGCGTGAAAATGACTGCAAAACAAATATCAGAAAAGCTAGAAATAAATATACGAACAGTTTATCGGTATATTGATGCACTATGTGCCAGTGGAGTGCCTATAATATCCGACACAGGTCATAATGGCGGGTATAGCTTGCTGAATAATTTTATCAGAGCACCTCTGCTATTTGATATTGAAGAAAAAAAGGCACTCCTTCAAGCTGCTGTTTTTGCAAAAGAAGCCGGATACCCTTTGACTGAGGCATTAAGCAATGCGACTTCAAAATTGAAAATGTATTCGAATCAGGAGCAGGAAAGAATACTTAGCCGTCATTTAGCCGGATTTGAAGTTATTAACCGCATGGGAGATCCTTCTATTCAGCCGGTATTGGCGGAATTGGAGCAGGCAGTAGCAAACGAATTCTCTGTAGAAATTGATTATCGCACAAGCCATGAAGAACAACCCAAGAATAGGGTGATAGATCCCTATGGAATGGTTTACTGGAACAATAAATGGTATACTGTTGCATTTTGCCACTTAAGGAATGAGATCCGCAGCTTTCGGGCAGATCGGATTCTACAAATCAAGCGTACTCAAATCCTATTTAAGCGTTCCGAAGCTTTTTCGGCTCGAGAATTTTTTATGCAAAATCTGTTACCTGATTTAGTGGGCAAGGACGGATTAATTTCTTTAATTATCGGAGGCAGGTCAGAGGCATTGGATGACTTATGCTTACATTGGTTTTTGGGGCACCATCTGAAAGAGCGGTCATCAAATCAAGCAATCTTTTTACTTGAGGAAAAATCAATTCATCTATATGTCCCTTATTTTCTCCTATCCTACGGGAAATCCATTCAAGTAATCGAACCACAGAGTTTGAAGGAAAAACTTGTTGCTGTTACGTCGGAATTAATGGAATATTATCAACTTTAATAGCTTCACTGACAGCAGATGTCAGTGAAGCTATTTTATAATGATGATAATCATTAATTACCGATGGAGTGTTGGTATTACTTGATGAATTGTTAAATAAGGAGAACTTGCAAATGAATAATACGGAATATATAAAATTGATCGATTATGATCATTTAAAGGAGGAGTAAAAATGACTGAAAGCAGAGAGTATAGGGGAGTGTCAGGTAAATATACAAAGAATGGAACACCCAACGGCTGCACATCGATTACCCCATTTATAACAGTGAAGAATCCTTCTGAAGCAATAGAGTTTTATAAAACTGTTTTCAATGCAAGAGTTAAGGATATTACTGAATATCCTGATGGAAATGGCAATAAAATAATTGCTCATGCGGAATTAGATTTTGGAAATGGTTTTTTGCAGCTGGGAGCAGCGAATCCGGCGTATAAATTGGTCTTGCCGCCAGATGAAGACAATGCGTGTTATTCTTTAGGAATTTACGTAATTAATGTTGATCAGGCAATTGAAAATGCGGTAGCAAGAGGAGCAAAAATAAGGGAACCGGTTATAAACTTTGTTTCAGGTGATCGATTCGGAAGTATATTGGATCCTTTTGGAGTAAGATGGTCTATTATGACTAGGATTGAGGATTTGTCAGAAGAAGAAAGTAGTCGGAGGGTTGCTGAATGGGCCCAAAGCTTTAAGTAGAAGTTTACACGCTGCAACTAAATAAAGTACAAGAACTCATTTTGAATGTAAATAAAATGAGTTCTTGTACTTTATTTTTTTAAGATTGACTCTTGCTCAGAACGTATTCAACTAAACTTTCATCGCTCAGGTTCAAACATATTGAATATCTTCAGGATTTAATCGGTGGATTTATTATTTTTCGTTTTGAATCCAGACATACATGATGTCAGGATTCAAATGTCATGCTTTCAAACAGAGCAACAGAATTAGCAGCTAAATTCGAGGCTTTCCTTCTAGAGACTGAGCGCAAAATACATCGAACGAGGGAAGGTCATTTCTTTTGGATGGTATATGATGGAAAAACAGTGCAGCAATGGGGCGTTGCCTCCATAAGTTAACCGGTGAAACAACAAACTTCTAAAAAATAGGATACAAGGAGATGAAGGTAGTGAAAAAGTTAATCGATTTCAAAAATGTAACCAAAGAATACAACATAGGTGAAGTGACAATTAAGGCGCTAGCGGGTGTTGATTTTTCCATATCAGAGGGGGAATTCGTTGTCATTTTAGGTGCAAGCGGTGCCGGCAAAAGTACGATTTTGAACATACTTGGCGGAATGGATACAGCTACTTCTGGTCAAGTGTTTGTTGGTGACCATGAAATCACAAGATTAGGCGAAAAAAAATTAACAGAATATCGTGGTGAGAAGGTAGGTTTTGTATTTCAATTTTATAATTTGATTCCGAATTTAAACACGCTGGAGAATGTTGAATTTGCCACGGAAGTATGTAAAAACCATTTGGACGCTAAAGATATTTTACATAAAGTAGGATTAAAAGACCGAATCAAAAACTTCCCTTCCCAGTTGTCTGGAGGGGAACAGCAAAGAGTTGCTATCGCGAGAGCGGTTGCCAAAAATCCTTTACTGCTGCTTTGTGATGAGCCCACCGGAGCTTTGGATTATGTAACGGGCAAGTCTGTCTTGAAGCTTCTTCAAGATTTGAACAAAGATACGAAAAAATGCGTTGTTGTGGTCACACATAACTCTGCAATTGCTCCTATGGCTGATAAAGTCATAAAGGTTAAAAGCGGAAGGATAGAGAGCATCACTATAAATGAGGAAAAACAAAGTGTTGAAGGGATTGAGTGGTAATTATGAAATTATTACTGAAATCATTAAGGGATGTCAAACAATCTATAGGACAATTTATAGCTTTTGTTTTGGTTATCGCAGTAGGAGCTTTCTTCTATACGGGGCTTGTAACTTTGAGCGACAATCTTGGCGCGTATACGAAGGTTTATTTTAAAGAACATCATTTAAGCGATTTAAATGTATACTACAGCCAAATTTCAAGCGATGATGTGGCTCGTTTAAGTGAGATTGCAGGTATTCATAAAATAGAAGGACGGTATAGCTTTGATGCCACGCAAGCTTTTGAAGATTATAAAGCGATTTTGAAAATCCATTCAATTCCTGAAAAAAATGAAATAAATACGCCTACGATCATTACGGGCAATATCCCGTCAAAACAGGATGAAATTGTATTAGATTCCGCTTATGCCAAAGAACATCATTTTCAACTAGGTGATTCAATCAGTATTAGCAGCAATGGCAGAAGCTTTAATTTTACAATTAGCGGCTTGATTGAGAATGTTGAACATACTAAAAAGAACGAAACGCAGGACCATAAAACCAGCGGAATCGCTTATATTGGCGAAGAGACAATTCCTGCAATCGCAGACGGCTTTTACTATAATGAAGTCATGATTGAGGCTCAAGAGGGTTACGATATTGAAAAAATAGGTCAAACCATTGAGATTCAATCCAAACAGCTCTCTTATTTAACTCAAGAAAGTAAAGAACGGTCTTTCAATTACTCTCAATTAAATCAAACGATACATAATAATAAATTGATGAGTAAGGTTATACCTCTCGTTCTCTTTTTGATTGAAGCGGTTATTCTATTCCTTACGATGTCGAGAATTATAGATTCACAAAGAAATCAAGTAGGCATTATGAAAGCATTGGGTGTAAAAAACAGAAATATTATGCTTCATTATATGGGGTATCCTGTGCTGGCAAGCATCATAGGTTCTATCCTTGGCTATATCATATCCGCTATTGTATTTATTCCATTAATTACGGCGTCGAATGCTAGAGCTTACTCTATGCCTGACATTTCATTTACACTGTCATTATTTTCTATTATTCCTCCTATTATTTTCTCCAGCGCTTTTGGAATCCTGTCATGTTACTTTAGTGGCAGAACGATATTAAATGAACGTGCAGCCCAGGCGATGCGTCCTAAACCGCCAAAGAAGATGAAGAAGCTGCTCATTGAAAAAATTCCGGGTATTTGGAGCCGAATTTCCTATAGCCATAAGCTCATTTTGAGAAATATATTTTTAAATAAACAAAAAGCTTTAGCGAGCTCCGTTGGTGTTGTTGTAAGCACTGTTTTATTGATCACTGCATTTGGCACACAAATGTCTTTGGTGAAAGTGGCTGATCAAATTGAAGATGTGTATACCTATGATTTGAGAGTCGATTATGCGATAGGAACATCTTCTGATGCGATTAAACTCCCTTCCAATATTACTAAAAGCCATGGATTATCCACCTTTCCTGTTGCCTTTATAAAAGAGGATGTCAAAGAAAATGCCACATTAGTGGTTACGGAAAAAGAGAACGACCTTATTCATTACTTTGATGAAAATGATAAAAAAATTCGTTTAGAAAACAATGGTGTACTAATACCCAAATCTTACGCTGACAAGTATCAAATTGCAGAAGGCGATACGATCCAAATGGAATTTACAGCACCAGAGCTTAACCAAAAATCGGTGAACATGAAGGTTTTAAAAATATCTAATCAGTATTCGAATCCTTCGTTTTATAGCACACCCGAATATATGAATAGTTTAGGTATAGACTATCGCCCAACCTCGGTTTTAGTTAAAGCTAACAGCTCGGCGGATCTGACAAGCATTCGTAATTTCTTTGAGCAGGATCAACGTGTAGACACCATTGCAGATAAGAATGATCTAAAGAAATCCGCACAATATATTTTGAGGCAAAATAGTTTTGTATTTATTATGTTTATCATTTGTGCGGTCATACTCTCCTTTGGGGCTATTTATACGATATCTTCCATTAACATTTATGAAAGGATTCGTGAGCTTGCAACACTGAAGGTATTAGGCTATCAAAAAAATAAAATAAACCGGCTTATCTTCTCTGAAAATATCATTTTAACCGCCTTTGCGGTCATTGTAGCGTTACCGATCAGCGGCTATATCTACACCATTATTGTTCAGGCATTGTCGAGTCCCCATCAGCAAATCCCCGATAAATTAAACATAACGATCTTGTTAGTTTCTATTCTACTTGCGTTCTTACTTACTACGCTTTCTAATTTACTGCTTCGGCGAAAAGTTTCTCAAATTAATATGATTGAATCATTGAAAAGTATTGAATAAAACGTATAAAGCGTTTCACTAGGTAAGGTTTTCGAAAGCTTCACAGGGCATTTATGTTAAACACGCTATAGTTTAGCGTGTTTTTTTGTGCTGTGATACCTTTTGCTAATAACGAACTCAGAGGGGACAAATAGCTATAGAAGGATAATATTAAACGATTCCGTTTTCTACGAAGTTGAAATTAAAACCCATTTTCAAAGAATAAGAGATATTTATCCCTTAATAACATAATCAACCTTCTTTTTGGTTATAGATACACCTCGTACAATAAAGGGAGAAACATATCAGATACTCGCTTTACACCGCTTTTCCCCCCCGATTTTCTTTGTGCAATCTTCTTTTCTCATGTTCAAACGACTTAGCAGAACTATGATGTGACGGTTTTCCTTTGTTTTTATCCTTACTTTAGGAGGTGACTGGACAGAGTCTATTTGATATTCACTTATTGAAAGCGATTTCAAAATTGAAGGAAGAGGTGTATTTAAGAAATGGTACTAGGCGGAGCATCGGTACGAAAAAGTAGTGTTATTCTGTTGGTTGCTTTTCTCATCCTCTCATTGTTTTACTCCCTAGCATTTGGTGGACAGAAGGTAGAAGCAGCTTCAAATTCAAAGATAATCGGGTATTATCCCTCTTGGGGTGCCTATGGCAGAAATTACAATGTCATGGATATGGATGTTAGCAAAATAACTCATATTAACTATGCGTTTGCAGATATTTGTTGGAATGGCATTCACGGAAATTCAGATCCGACAGGGCCTAATCCCGTGACATGGGCTTGTCAGGACGAAGTTGGTACGATTAATGTGCCAAATGGGACAATCGTATTAGGCGATCCTTGGATCGACACAGGAAAAGCGTTCCCTGGGGATACGTGGGATAAGCCGATAAAGGGAAATATTGGGCAGCTTATTAAGCAGAAGCAAGCTAACCCTCATTTAAAAACAATTATTTCCGTCGGCGGATGGAGTTGGTCGAACCGATTCTCTGATGTTGCGGCCAGTACGGCCACAAGGGAGACATTCGCTAATTCAGCAGTAGACTTCCTGCGAAAATATCAATTCGATGGCGTTGATCTCGACTGGGAATATCCGGTGAGCGGAGGGTTAGCTGGCAATAGCGTGAGGGCTGCTGATAAGCAAAACTATACGCTGCTGCTTCAGAAGATTCGCGAGAAGCTTAATGCTGCGGGTGCGGCGGATGGTAAAACCTATTTGCTGACGATAGCATCAGGTGCAAGTCCGACGTATGCACAAAATACCGAGCTAGGCAATATTGCTGCGATTGTCGATTGGATCAACATTATGACATATGATTTCAACGGTGGCTGGCAAACCGTAAGCGCCCACAATGCTCCGCTGAATTATGACCCTGCAGCAGCAGCGGCGGGCGTTCCAAACGCAGCGACATATAACAGTGCGTCTGGCGTGCAAGGGCATTTGGATGCCGGTGTCCCAGCTAGTAAAATTGTGTTGGGAGTTCCTTTCTATGGTCGGGGCTGGGCCAATTGCGCRGCGGCYGGTAATGGGCAGTATCAAAGCTGCTCTGGCGTGCCTGCGGGTACATGGGAAGCGGGGTTATTTGATTATACAGATCTCGAAAACAACTACATTAATAAAAACGGCTACACAAGGTATTGGAATGATACAGCGAAGGTACCTTACTTATATAACGCTGTTAAACGTACTTTTATCTCCTACGATGATACAGAATCACTCGGCCACAAGACAGCCTTCATTCAAAGCAAAGGGCTGGGCGGTGCCATGTTCTGGGAGTTTAGCGGTGACCGAAACAAAGTTCTATTAAACAAGCTGGCGAGCGATTTGGCTGGATCCGGTAGTGCAGACATCATTGCGCCATCGGTACCGGGCAACCTTCAATCCACTGCAAAAACATCAAATAGTGTAACATTGGCTTGGGGTGCGTCCACTGACAACGTTGGCGTGACGGGTTATACCGTGACTTATGGTTCTACAAGCGTAAACGTCACGGGAACGAGCACAACAATTAGCGGTCTTGCTGCTAATACAGCCTATACGTTTACTGTAACAGCGAAGGATGCAGCTGGAAATATTTCGGGAGCGAGCAATGCACTTCCAGTAACGACGAATCCAGCTGCGGGTGATACAACCTCGCCAACAGCGCCAGCGAATCTTCAAGTCACAGCCAAAACATCCTCCAGCGTAAGTCTTTCATGGACGGCATCTACTGACAACGTTGGCGTGACGGGTTATACCGTGACTTATGGTTCTACCAACGTGAATGTCACGGGAACGAGCACAACAATTAGTGGTCTTGCTGCAAGTACGGCTTATACATTTACTGTAGTGGCGAAAGATGCCGCGGGCAATGTTTCGAACAGCACATCAGTAGCCGCTACGACTGATGCTAACGGTGGAACGGTAAGTGCTTGGGCACCTAATGTAAGCTACAAAGCAAACGACCTCGTTACTTACGGAGGCAAAACCTATTACTGTATTCAGCCTCATACGTCATTAGCTGGCTGGGAACCATCGAATGTGCCAGCACTATGGGGTTTGAAATAAGCAAGAGCAGCCGCCCTGCCTAAGGGCGGCTTTTTTTATTTTTTAAAGGCTAAATAAAGGAATAAAAAGATGATTATTTATTCAACTCAAATAGAATCATGGAAGGTAAACTAGCATGCGTGTCGAAAATAGAAGTTCACACTCCCAATCCTCATTTCCTCCTTATTATTTGCAGTCTCGCATTTGCAATACTATACATTAAACAAATTAAGTGTAAGGTTTATGTTCTTTGCTTTCATAGGTGGGATCATCCTCATGCAAAAATAAGAGGAAACATCTTCATATAAGGAGAAGCCATGATGAAAAATTGGAACGACTACTTGCTGAAGAGTAAAATGTTCATCGTCTTCTCCGCGGTATCGCTATTCATCGTCATGCTGACCTGTATTATTTTCTACTATAAAAATGTAAACGATATCAAAAATCAAACGTTATCGCTTTCCGACACGATTTCTCGGCAGTTCAGCCGAACCTTTGAGCTTTATATACAGGATATGGAGAAACTCTCTGTGTCCATTATTGGCGATCCAATTATTCAAGAAAGTTTAATTGATCATTACGGAATCCCGGAAGCCGTCACGCAGAACCAAATTGAACTGACGATTAACAAAAGGTTGTTCACTCATCTTCAGCCACGCCCTCAGCTCCAGAGCATTTATATTTTCACCACGGACGACATCGCATATTTTGTATCGAAGGCGGGGGGACCTAAGATAAGCTTCGATCTTCAAAGCGAGAGCTGGTATCAGAATCGGCTGGATATGCCCGGAGTCAAATTTCTGCTTCTTCCTGTCACAATAGAGAATACGGGCGGTGATCGTGAAGCTCAGGTGATATCCTTCGTACGGAACATCAGCCGCATTCCCTACCTTGATGTTTTGGGCTATATGAAAATTAATATTAACGTTAATGTCATCAAGGACATGCTCGTCAATTCCGACAGCAACGACGTTGAACGGAATATGAGAGCGTTCATCATTACCGATGAAGGCAGCGTCGTCTATGACGACAGGAATGAGCTGACGGGCACCAATGACACTGGAATTGATCTATCCATCTTCCAAAGCAATCATGAATCGAATGAGGTGGTGTGGAACGGTGTGAGCTATATTTATACAACTTCGAAATCCTCCTATACAAAATGGAATACGTTGATTCTGATTCCGAACGAATTCCTGTTGTCCAAGCAGAAACACTCTACTTATATTCTTTTTCTCGTTGGTCTGCTCGCGATGGGTCTAATTGCCTTCGTGTCCTATGTGCTGTCTTATCAGATGACGCTTCCGCTCCGTAATTTAATGAAAAAGATGGCGCGTGTCGAGCAGGGGGATTTAAGCCAGAGAATGGAGGTGACTGGCAACAATGAGATCGGCCGTCTGAGCCGTATCTACAACAACATGCTCGATAGTATTACACGCTTAATTAGCGAAGTGTACACATCCAAATTGGCGGAGAAGAATGCGCAGCTATCGGCACTGCAGGCGCAGATCAACCCTCATTTTTTGTATAACACGCTTAACATTATGAAGTCTATCAGCAGGGTTCGAGGCATCGAAGAGGTTGCGGAAATGGCAGAATCGCTGGCTGAGCTGTTCAAATACAGTATGACAAATCTTCATCATCCTATCCCGCTGCATGACGAGATGGAGCATATAAGCAATTACATGAATATTCAGCAGCATCGATTCGGCAATCGATTTGAGTTCAATATGGAAGTGCCGGAAGCGCTGCTGCAAGCATCGGTGCTGAAGCTTACCGTTCAGCCGCTAATTGAGAACGCAATCGTTCACGGACTGAGCAAGGTCAAGTCAGGCGGTCGAATCGACATTGCTGTTAAGAGGCTTGGCAGTGAACTGATTATCGAAGTGTCCGACAACGGCTGTGGTATTGAAGAGCAACGCATCCACATGTTGCGCCGAAGGTTGGAGAGAGTACAGGCGGTGGACGATTACGACGAGGAGGGGCAGGGGATAGGCCTGTCCAATATCGCACAGCGAATCAAGCTATTCCATGGTGTCAAATATGGAGTAGAGCTGATAAGTTCCCCTGACCGTGGAACGACGGTTAGGTTGACGTTCCCGTATGAACAATTCGTCAAGGTGAAGGGAGAGGCCGACTGATGAATATATTTTTGGTAGAAGACGAGCGGTGGGCGCTTGCGGAGCTCGAGGCCCTCTTTAAGCGATACGAGCCGCAGCATCGTGTGCTTGCGTTTGAGAACGGGGAAGATGCGCTGGAAGCAGCGAAATCCGTAGTCCCACATCTCGTGTTGACCGACATTACAATGCCGGGCATTGACGGTGTGGAGCTGCTGACCGAGCTTGGCCGCAGCCATCCTGACGTCAAAGGTATTATTCTCAGTGTCCATGACGATTTTGCTTATGCACAGCGGGGAATGCAAACGGGCGTGACGGACTACTTGCTGAAGCCAGTTAAGAAAGAGACGCTTTACAAGGCGGTTGACCGCTTGCTTGCGCGTGTTGAAGACGAGTCGCGCAGCCGGAGCGACCGTGTTGCGTGGTCACTTCTTCAGCGGCTGCTGGCGGCGGATGCGATGGAGCATGTTAAGCCAGCCGAAGCAGAGCAGCAGCGTATGTTCATGGTGCTGCTGCTTCTGGAGAACTGGGCATCGCCGCTTACTTGGAAGGATGCTGGGCTTGAGGCATCGGATATTCTCTCGCATTTCGGGAGCGTCTTGAACAAGGAGCGGGATAATCATTGCATTACGATTGACGGCCGCCGCAGAGTTCTGCTGCTGCCCGCTGGGAATGAAGCATTTACGCAGTCGCTAAAGACAAAGATTCAATCGTTCTTCCAATATGTGAATACCTATGGCATTCTTCTCCATGTGAGCTTCACAATAAAGAAAGAGAACGAGAGTCTGAATCGCAGCTTCATCCGCCTTGGCAAGCAGCTTGAAGAGCATTTGCGAATCGGCGAGCCGACCTTGGCATCACCGGATATGAAGCTGTCTGCGCCTGATATTTCTGAAATATGGGTAAAGGCGCGTGCACTGCAAGCACAGGTTAAAGCGGGCGATATGGCAAGAGGACGAGATACGATATCGCGTATCGTCAAGGGACTGCAGTACAAAGAGGTTACCCAAAAGCAGCTGGTGCAGTTTGCTAGCGATCTGTTTTATTCGTTGAAGTTCAATTTGCAAGCAGAATCATCGATTTTACTGCAGGAGGATATGAGCCTGCTGCACGAAGTGACCGACTATGAGCCAATCAAGGAATGGCTTACGGCAGCAGTATTCGGGATTGCAGGGAAACACACATCAAAGGAACAGAAGCCAAAAGGGCTCATTCCGGTGTTGATGAACTGGATTCATGCCAACTATCAAGGCGACCTTTCCCTTCAGCAGTTTGCTTCTGATCATCATGTCAGTCTTGGACATTTATCCAGATTGTTCAAAAGCCAAACTGGCTACACCTTCTCTGATTATGTGAGCGGCTACCGGATCAGCAAAGCAAAGGAGCTGCTAGCCGACGGCACGTCGCGTCCGTCTGAAGTCGGCGAGCTGGTAGGTTACGACGATGCCAAACATTTCTCTCATTTGTTTAAGAGAATAACAGGCGAAACACCGACCGCCTTCGCAAAACGCAAAATGAGCGAATGATCCAAGTGCAAGCAAGCAGTTAGACGACTTGCGGGCGATGCACTCTCGCAAGCTGGCTGTCTCCTCGCCCGAACCACTTCCTGTTGTTAAAAGGAAAAATTCCCCCCTTAAAATAGCAAATGAGCAGGTATTCATCAAAAACATTAACCCTTAGACTGAAAATACGAGGGAACCCGGGCCCTTGGAACGGAAGCTCGCTCTTTATGGAAGCGTATTCATCACATTGTAACTTACAGCATCAGTGATGCAAAAAAGAGGCAACGATGGACGGCTGCCGAAAGGAGCAAGGGTCCATGCCTACAAAGGGAGGCTGCAGAACGATGAAACGAACGACTAGCCAAACACTCGCATTTATGACAAGCGTGATGATGATCTTGTTGCTGCTCGCTGGATGCGGCAGCAGCAACAACACCCCCTCTGCGACGAAGAACAACACCGGCGCTGCGAACGGAAAAACGGACACAACAAGCGAACCTGCAGCGAAAACGACCTTAACGCTGATGGTAGGCAATTCAGGTACAACGCTCGAAGCGCTCAAGGCGGTTGCCACTGAAGCAGAGAAAAAGCTGAATATCACCATTGAGTATGATATCAAACCGGATGGCACGGAAGGCGACAACCTCGTCAAGACGCGCCTAGCAACAGGAGATATGTCCGACCTTCTCGTTTATAATACGGGCTCGCTGCTGAAGGCAGTTAATCCGGTGGATAACTTTCTCGACCTGACGAATGAATCGTTTATGGCGGACGTGCTTGATTCCTTTAAAACGGTAGTTACGGTCGATGGCAAGGTGTACGGCGCACCCGTCGGATCAAGCTCCGCAGGTGCGATACTTTACAATAAGAAGGTGTACGGCGAGCTCGGATTAACCGTCCCGCAAACATGGACCGAATTCATGGCGAACAATGAAAAGATCAAAGCTGCGGGCAAGACCGCTGTTATCGCGTCCTACAAGGATACTTGGACGTCCCAGCTGTTTGTTCTCGGTGATTACTACAACCTGCAGGCGCAGGTTCCGAATTTCGCAGACGATTACACGAACAACAAGGCGAAGTACGCAACGACACCAGCGGCACTGCGCAGCTTCGAAAAGACGGAGGAACCGTTTAAAGCTGGCTACATGAATAAGGACTTCCTAGCTACAACGTATGACGTTGCTTTGAAAATGCTTGCCGATGGTACAGGTGTACACTATCCGATGCTGACTAGCGCACTTGATTCCATCTTGCAAAATAGCCCAGACAAGATCAATGACATCGGCGTTTTCCCAATACCGAGCGACAGCGCAGATGTCAACGGACTGACGGTATGGATGCCGAGCGGTCTGTATATCAACAAGAACAGCAAGAAAGTAGAAGCCGCCAAGAAGTTCGCGGAATATTTCGTATCTAAGGAAGGCCAAGACATATTTGCCTCCAAAGTAAAAGCAGCAGGTCCCAATGTGATTAAAGGAATTGAGCTCCCTGACGATGCTTACGAGGGTGTCAAAGAAATGCAGAAATACTTCGATGAAGGCAAGACGGCACCTGCGCTGGAGTTCGTATCGCCGGTCAAAGGCCCGAACCTTGAGAACCTCACTGTCGCTGTTGGCAGCGGCATCATCTCCGCGCAGAAGGGCGCCGAGGATTATGACAAAGACGTACTGAAACAAGCGCAGCAGTTAAATCTACCGGGCTGGTAGAACGCCCGCCGCATGCGGGAATTCTAGTTGAAGACGGGGCTTCGCACAAAACGCTGCGGAGTCCGTTTTCTCCGGAAAGAAGGGGAGAGCCATGACCAAGCTGACGATTCGGACTTACTCTTATTTATTTCTTATTCCCGCATTTCTGATCTACTTCGTCTTTTACTTGCTGCCAACGGTATTATCGCTCTTCTTCAGTATGACGCGTTGGACGCTCACCGATTGGAATTACATCGGCTTCGACAACTATGTCACTTTTTTCTCAGAGACGGCGCTCAGCATCGGCTTCAGAAACACGTTAATTTATGCGGTTGTAACCTGCGGCCTCAAGGTCATCCTTGGCCTATTGCTTGGTGCGTTTCTCACTTCTAGCGTTTTATTTAAAAACTATTTGCGTTCTGTTATTTTCTTCCCAACACTGCTTAGCACGATCGCGGTTGGGATCGCCTTCTCCATTATGATGCATCCTTCGCAAGGGCTGATTAATACAAGTCTGGCTGTATTTGGTATTGACGGACCCGATTGGCTTGGCAATACAAAGATTGCGCTGTTGTCTGTTGCCTTAGTAGACGTATGGAAAGGTATAGGCGTTGCTACCGTTATTTATATCGCAGGCATTTCAGCCATTCCAGGCGAATATTACGAAGCGCTCAAAATCGATGGCGGGAGCAGCATGAACGCATTCCGTTATATTACCGTTCCCTTAAGCAGACCGGCGATGAATTCGGTCATCATACTCTCATTCATCGGAGGGCTCCGTTCCTTCGACCTGATCTGGGCCATGACGAAGGGGGGGCCGGGTTTCACGACCGACCTGATCGCCTCGATCATATACAAGCAGTATCAGGCGGGTTTTTACGGCCTAGCAACTGCGGGCAACGTTATCTTGTTTGTCGGTGTGTCACTGCTGGCGTTTCCTCTGTATAAGTACCTGACGAAAAGTGAGGTGCACTTATGAGCAGCGAAATGAGCCGAGTGATGAATAAAGGCGTGGGTAAACCGCTGAACCGCGGCGAAAACAGAGGGATAAGCAGCGCAGCTAAGAGGATTATCGTTGCCGTGTTCTCGCTGGTGCTCAGCACCGCCATTTTTTGGATTCCGTTTTATTTTGTCATTATCAACTCTTTTAAAAATCAAGCCGAATCTGCACTTATGAATATGTCGTGGCCGAAATCATTTCATATTTTGGAAAATTACAGGGATGTGTTGACTGCTGCCGATCATATGCTTGTCCGCGCTTTTTATAACAGCATGCTGCTTACGGTATTATCGATCACTGTACTGATCATCGTCAGCGCGATGGCCGGATTTGTACTGCATCGCAGAGAAGGGGGGCGCTTTTCTTCCTTCTTAAACTTTCTAGTTTTGGCAGGTTTGATGATTCCGCCGGCGATCGTGCCTACAATCTGGGTACTCGACTCGATCGGCCTGTTCAAGACGCTGGCAGGCATCACTTTCGTGGAGGTTGCGCTGCACTTTCCGTTTGCAGCTATTTTGTACAAAGCGTTTGTGGCAACGCTGCCGCGCGAAATTGATGAGAGCGCCTTGATTGACGGCGCGGGCGGCGGGCGGCTGTTTTTTAGTATTATTTTTCCTCTGCTAAAGCCCGTTACTTCAACCATCATTGTGCTTGAATCGATAAACGTATTTAATGACTTTGTCAATCCGCTTTACTTCTTCCCAGGTTCCTCCAACGCGACGGTGCAATTGACGCTGTACAACTTCATGAGCCGGTTCACGACATCGTGGAATTTGTTATTTGCCGATATTGTTCTGATCTCTATTCCAATGCTCATTCTGTTTATTTTCTTCAACAAAAAAATTGTAGCCGGCATGACAGCAGGGGCTATTAAGGGATAATCAAGCATGGACTGCACTGCTTGTGCACGAACGAAATCATTGTAAGGTAATTGATTTTGTCCTCATTCAGAGAGCCGCAGTCATTAGGATTGCGGCTTTTTAAGGATGCTTGCGGTGAATCGGTTGCTGTAAATTGCACATCGTGAGAACGTTGATCGACCTAAGCATACCAGCTGTCTGCTGTACATCCTAAACCGAGCCTCTCCTTTTTTAAAAGCAGTCTCGATCGGAAAGGTTTTTGTCCCGAACCGCCATGATTTGGACAGAAGGAGACAGTATGATGAACTTATAAAGCGTTTACAACTATGACGGCTTGGCGATTAGGCTATCGATATGATCTAGAAAATTCATTATCCAATTCAGAGGACGAAAGGAAGTTGAATATGGCGGTCAAAATCGGAATTGTAGGCATGAACGGGATCGGCAACAACCATGCGAATTGTTACAAGGAGGATGAACTGGCTGATGTCGTAGCGGTATGCGATGTCATTAAGGAGCGCGCCGACGCAACTGCGGAGAAGCACGGTGTAAAGGCGTACTATACGCTTAAGGACATGATCGAGAATGAGCCTGATRTTCAGGTGATCGATGTGACGACAGGCGGCATTGACAACGGCAGCTGGCATTTTGAACCGGCGATGGAAGCGATGTCTTACGGAAAGCACGTGCTCGTGGAGAAGCCGCTGTGCAACGATGTGCGTGAAGGCCGCGAGATGGTGGCATTTGCTGAGAAGCAGAAGGTGTATCTAGGCTGCAATCTGAACCATTACTTTACGCCGCCGGCGGAGAAGGCGAAGCAATATATGGAGAGCGGAGAGGTAGGCGAATTAATTTATTGTCTGGCTAAAATGGGCTTCAACGGCGGCGAGCTCAACTATGCGCTTGCCAGCTCGGATAAAGTGAAAGGTCACCCTTACTTCCATATGCGGGCGTTCCTGACCCACCCATTCAGTGTTATGCGCCATTTCTGCGGTGATATTACGCACATCCAGACGTTCTCCGACCGTCCAGGCTTCCGCCGGAGCGCAGGCGATGTTATGGTGTCCATCAACAGTATCCATATGAAGTTCGCAAACGGTGCAGTTGGCTACCTATTAAGTCAGCGCGGCGATGCGGTCTACGGATTAGGCGGATGGTGGAGTCTTGAGGTTGGGGGCTCGAAGGGGACATTTACTATTGAGAACTGCGTCGAGAAAGTATCGTTCTGGAAAGCGGAGAAAGGTATTCCAGCGATCAGTGTTCCGATTGAGCCTGAAGTGACGGATTTCGGAACAAATGATTTTAACCGGACTTTCAACCATCGTCTGCATGCATTTCTGGAGGATGTTGACAACAAGGTGTCTCCGGATGCGCTGCGCGCCAGCGGACGCGATGCGCTTGCTGTGCTGGAGTATGTGCATGCTGTACAGGAATCGTATGAACGAGGGGGAGAGGTCGTTCGTCCTCAGCCGCTGCCGCCGCTGCACGGTGATCCGTTTTATCTGAAATAATCTCAGTTAAGATAGCGAATTGCTATTTTGTTGCCTGTGATTTCTATGTAGGTATTGCAGGAAAATGAACTAATACATGTTTTACTAATCCATTATTCAGGAGGGCTCATACATGATTAAACTAGGTGTCAATTCCGTACTGTTCAAAGAGTTCGACTTCGCTGAAGCGGCGAAGCATATTGCGGCCTGCGGCTACGATGGTGTAGAGATTGCCGCTATTCAAGGCATGTGCGAGCATCTGGATCTCAGCCGCTGGAAGCARCAGAAGAGCGAGCTGCAGGCGATTGTGCAGGAAAACGGCCTAACGTTTCTGTCGACTGAGGTGGCAACGCTCAATGAGGAGCGGCTGCTCCCAGCGTTCGAAGCTGCCGCTGAAATTGGTATTCCAATCGTAAACGTTGGTCCTGGCGGAAAGCTGGGAGTGGAAGAAGACCTGCAGGCATCTATCGAGATGCTTGCGCGGATGGCAGAGAGAGCGGCTTCGTTTGGCATCACGCTCTGCGTCAAAGCTCACGTCGGCAATGCCATTCACAATACGCCGACTACGCTGCGGGCGATGGAGTCAATCATCTCCCCGGCGTTCGGCATCGACATGGACCCAAGCCATATCCACCGTGCCGGCGAAAATGCGGAGAAGGCGCTGCCCGCTGTGCTTAGTCGCGTAAAGCATGTTCATATCCGTGACTGCAAAGGACGGGAGCAGGGACCTGGACCGATCATGCTTCAGGCGTGCGGACGGGGTGACATCGATCTATATGGCTACTGCAAAGCGATGGTGGATGGAGGTTACGACGGACCGGTCGTCGTTGAGGTCATTGGTGCTTCACCTGAGCATACGCTTGCGCAGGTATCCATCGTAGCCGCTGAGTCGTACGGCTATCTAAATGCGGTTCTTAAACAGCTGAACGCACGATAAAAGCATTATTTTCATCCAAAAGGAGGATTTCAAAATGACTAATAAGAAACCAAATATTCTACTGTTCGGCATAGATAGCCTTCGTCGGGATCATATGAGTGCGTATGGTTATTCGAGGCTGACTACTCCGCATCTGGACAAAATTGCTGCCGAGGGCGTTCTATATGAGAACCATTTCAGCCCGGGCATTCCGACAACGCCGGCTTATGCATCGATGCTGACTGGAATGGATGTGTTCGGAACCGACGTTGTGGCGCTGCGCCACGAAGGACCGCTTGGCAGTCACGTTAAGACGCTGCCTGAGCTGCTTGCGGAGAACGGCTATAACACGTCATGTGTCGGCTTCACGGGCAATCCATCATCGCGCGGTTTCCAAACATATCTTGATTATGAATCTTGGGTGCCTGACGAGTCGGGGCGTACGCCTAAGGCGCAAAATCTAAACGATGTCGCTATTCCAGAGCTGGAGCGGCTGGCGGCAGAGGATAAGCCGTTCCTGCTGTTCATGCGGCATATGGATCCGCATTCACCTTATTTGCCGCCTGCGCCGTTCGAGCGGATGTTCTACGGCAAGGACGAGAAGGACCCAGCTAACGACTCCATGGAGCCGGTTTATAATTTCAAGCCGTTCGCCGACTTCTTGAAGTCATGGATTCCGGAAGGCGTCACTGATGAAGCTTATGTTGGCGCGCAATATGATGGCGCAATCGCTTATATGGATGCTTGTATCCAAGGCATCTTCGAGAAGCTGAACGCACTGGGCTTAGAGGAAGAGACACTTGTCGTTATCACGTCGGATCACGGCGAGACGCTGTATGAACACGACTGTTATTTTGATCATCACGGCCTCTATGACTGTACGCTTGTTGTGCCGCTTATTATTAAGTTTCCGGGACGTTTGCCTGCGGGAAAACGGGCTCAGGATGTGTCGGTCATCTCGGATATTATGCCAACGCTGCTGCAATTGATTGGCATCGACAGCGGCATTTCCTTCGACGGCCGCAGCCTGCTTGAGCCGGTTGCGAGCGAAGATTCAGAGCGGATAAGCGAGCTGTATCTGACGGAATGCACGTGGATGCGCAAGCACGGCTGGCGCACACCGGAATGGAAGCTGATCCGCTCGCTTGAGCCGGACTTCCATTTTAAGCCGGAGGTAGAGCTGTACAATCTGATCCAAGATCCAGAAGAAAACAACAATGTGGCGGAGCTGCAGCCGGAAGTCGTTGCACTGCTTACGAAGCGGATGGAGGATCATATTGCAAAACGTGAAGAGCAGACGGGTCGTACGAATCCGATCTATACGAATTTGAACTGGCATGGCAAAGGCCAGACGTTCACCTCGTCCGAGCAGGCATACGAGTCACTGCATATCGGCAATATTATTGGCGCGCGCTCCCTTCAATCCAAGGAGGAGGCGGCATCCAAATGATTCGGGTTGCTGTCGTTGGTGTCAATCATATTGGGAAAATCCATTGCCGTGCTTATCGGCAGCATCCAGATACGGAGCTTGCGGCTGTCTGTGATCTGATGCCAGAACGCGCGGAGGCAGCTGGTCTTGAACATGGCGTTCCTGCGTATACCGATCTGAGAGAGCTGCTGGCTAAAGAACAGATCGATCTAGTCGTCGTAGCGACGGCGGGGGTTGAGAAGGGCAGTCATCATTTTGAACCCGCGATGATTGCGATCGATGCTGGCAAGGACGTCCATGTAGAAAAGCCGATTTCTAATCGGATCGAGGAAGCGAGGACGCTGGTTGCTGCCGCCCGGGAAAGGGGCGTCCGGCTCGCTTGTAATTTGAATCATCGATTTACGCCGGCTGCTTACAAAGCGAAAGAGCTGATTGAAGCTGGCAAGCTAGGCTCTCTTCTCTTTGTCAATATGCGGCTAACGATTCAGAACCCGCAGGAGGATACGGAATGGCTGCACATGCGTGCTCTGCATCCCCACTCCATCGATGTCATGCGGTATTTTGCCGGTGATATTAAGCGGGTTCAAGCGTTCATGACCAAGGCGCCGGGACGGCAGAGCTGGTCGACCGCATCCGTCAATGTGACGTTTGCATCCGGCGCGGTTGGCCACTTGACCGGCAGCTACGACATGTCGATGCGGCATCCCATTGAATATTGCGAAGTCGCAGGTAATGAAGGCCGGTTTGTTATCGATAACGTGTATGAAAGCATGACATATTATCCGCATCACTCCGACGAGCTGCTCGTTGTACGCAACTCGCTGTTTGGCGGGATGCAGGGCTTCAATGATACGTTTACCCATCGGATCAATCGATTCATCGAGCAGGTCAAAGCAGGCGATGCGCCGGAGAAGATCGAGGCGTCAGGAGCGGATGCGCTTGCCGCACAGGAAGTTATTGAAGCCGCAATTCGTTCGCATCAGTCCGGCGGGATGCCCATTGACATACCTGCAATCGGATAAGCGACCGAACTTGGCGAGAGGAGAGGACAACATGGATAAACAACATGGCTCGGTTATATGGTTCATGGGCTTGTCGGGAGCAGGCAAGACAACGACGGCCAGGCATATAGCGGCAGAGCTGCTGCGGGAAGGACGGCACGTAGAGCTGCTCGATGGCGATGAGCTTAGAGAAACGATTTGCAAAGGACTTGGATTCTCACGGGAGGATCGATTGGAAAATATAAAACGGATCGTCTACGTCGCTAAGCTTCTCTCTCGCAATAGCGTAGATGTGCTCGTCTCTGCCATCACCCCTTATGAGGAGATGCGGGACTATGCCCGTTCGCAGCTGCCCGGATTTGTGGAAGTTTATGTGCAGTGCCCGCTCGGGGAATGCGAGCGCCGTGATGTGAAGGGCTTGTATGCTAAAGTGAGAAACGGGGAACTGCACCATTTTACAGGCGTTTCCGATCCATTCGAGGTACCGCACTCGCCCGACATCATAATCGACACGGCTTCTGCTTCATTGCAGAATAACGGCGAAGCCGTAATGGGCTGGCTGCATGCCAATATGAGGTTCAAGCATGCGGCGCAGCGAGCATAACCCAAGAGGTGAATAAGGACCGGAATACCGGACTACTCGAAGGAGACATACAATGAAGATCATACTGATATCGCTGGATACGCTTCGTGCATCAAGGCTGAGCGGGTACGGCTATTCGAAGCCGACAAGCCCATATTTGGACCAGATTGCCGAGCAAGGTGTGCTGTTCGAGCGAGCTTATGCCGCAGACATTCCAACCGAAGTGGCGCATACCGGCATTTTTACAGGCAAAGTAGGGCTCACGACAGGGATTGTCTCCCATGGCTCAGAGCTGACGCATCTGCCCAAATCGACACCGTGGCTGCCAAACCTGCTGCGCGGCGCGGGCTTCACGACATCGGCGGTGGACAATTTGTACCAGCTTAAGGAATGGTTTGCCCGCGGCTATCGCTACTATACGAACAGCGTTGGCGGCAATCGCTGGATCGACGGCCGAACGGTCAACGATTTGGCTATGCCATGGCTGGCGGAGCATAAGGATGAATCGTTCTTTTTGTTCCTTCATTACTGGGATGCTCATACGCCTTATTTGCCGCCGGAATCCTATATTCCAGACTTTTATGAAGCGGGGCGAGATCCGTATGATCCGAACAACCGAAGCATGGAACCGGCTTACAATCATCCCGCCTATCCTTTCTTTAAGCACCACCATTACGATCTCGTTGGCCCAGTGACCGACAGCGCTTACTACGACGCGCTATATGATGCAGAAATCCGCTATCTTGATGATCGTTTGAAGGAACTCGACGCTCATCTGGAGAAGTTAGGTATCAAAGAGGATACGCTGCTCATTCTATTCGGAGATCATGGTGAAAGTCTGACGGAGCATGACATCTACTGGGATCACTGCGGCTTATACGAGCCGACTGTCCATGTACCGATTATTATGCGATGGCCGGGTCGTATCCCAGAGGGGCGCAGGGTGCAAGGTCTCGTGCAGCAGGTTGACCTCATGCCGACAATACTGGAAGCGATACGCAGCGAGAAGCCAGAAGGTATCGAGCTTATGAAGGTTGCAGACCCACCAGGCATGGACGGCCGAAGCTTATGGCCTTCTATTCTCAACTTGGCTGACGGAACGCACGATGTTGTCTACCTTAGTGAATGCGCATGGCAAGCGGCACGCGGCATACGGACGGAGCGCTACAAGTTTATTCGCACGTACGACGCGGGGCCTTTTACTAGACCGCCTAGAGAGCTGTATGATCTGGATGCCGATCCAGAAGAGACGGTAAATCTCGCGGAGCGGGAGCCAGAGCTCGCCGATCAGCTGGAACGGCAGCTGGATAGTTGGGTGGAGGCGAAGCTGGGGGGACGCGAAGATCCGAAGGATCGGCAGCTTCGCGAGGCGGGACTTCCGTTCCGCAGACGCATTGAGCAGATTTTGGCGGAGTCAGAGATGACGTGGGACGAATGGTTTCAGGATCCGCGCCGTGAACGATTCGATCAGGCGACAGACGGGCGGCATGAACAGACCATCGGATGTTGATCCGATTACGAACCGAGGGGATGAAGGATGGGGCATATACTGGGAAGCAATAGTTACATGAAAGATGAATTCCCGTTCTGGATCAATCGTATGGTGCAAGCTTCTGTCTCTGAACACGGTCACGAGTTCATTGAGCTCGTCTTTGTGGTGCATGGACAGGGCGTCCATATCTTCCAAGGCAACCATTACAATATTCATGCGGGCGATGTGTTTATTATCAATCCCGGCGAGACGCATGCTTATTCAGTAGAGAGTGGCGGGAGTATGGAAATCATCAACTGTTTGTTTATGCCGTCCTTTATTCCCGATGCGCTGCTTCAAGAGCTGGAAATAACGGCATCGATGGACTACTTTTACGTGCATCCCTTCCTGAAGCAGGATGTCCGTTTCAACCATTATCTGAATTTGAACGGGCAGGAGGCGTCGTCCGTGCTGGCGCTGCTGGAGAATATGATCCGTGAGCTCAACAGCCGAGGCCCCGGGCACACGACGTTGATTCGCCTGCAGATGGTGGAGCTGCTCGTTCTGCTGTCTCGCTATTACGCCTATATGCAAAGCCATCGTATTCATAAATCACCGCGCCAATCGGAACGAGTAATGATGGCTAGACGGATTTCCGGCTATCTCGAACGCCATTTTGACAAAAAAATTACACTTCAAGCGTTGTCCGGCCTGTTCAATGTCAGCACAAGGCAGCTGAACCGGTTGGTGCGCGAGGAGTTCGGGAAAAGTGTTTTCGACCTGTTGCACGAAATTCGTATTGAACGGGCGAAGCGGATGCTGCTGGAATCCGACCAGAAGGTCATCTACATCGCGACCATGGTCGGCTACGACGATCCATCGTTCTTTAGCCGACTGTTCGTTCGTTATGCCGGCTGCTCGCCGCGCGAATATCGGACCGGTACACAGGGGCTACGGGAAGGAAAGGAGCTGAGCGGGCATACCACACTCGATGAAAGAGCGGAGGCCTAACGTACTGCTGATTACAGCAGACCAATTGCGAGAGGATTGCGTGGGCTTCAGCGGTAAATATCCCGTTCGTACACCGCACATTGACCGTCTGTCTGAACAGGGAGTCTCCTTCTCCCACGCTTATTCCGTACTGCCGGTATGTGCACCGGCGAGGCAGTCACTCCTCCGTGGCAGGAGGCCGGAAACATTCGGTGCCTTATGGAATTACAGCGGGGCGCTGCCTGTGGCTGCACTGCCGCCGGAAGCCTATACATGGACGAGAGCACTTGCGGAGAGCGGTTATGCAACCGCATATTTGGGCAAATGGGGAGTCAATCCGGTGCACGGGCCTGCGGCTTATGGTTTCGATTCATACGTCAGCGAAGCTGAATATCATGACTTTATCTCGCAAAAGCATCCGGACGTCCGATACGAGAATGGCTTCTTCGGCGAAGAGAGTCCGCTCCCGCTAGAGGACGCAGAGACGCATTGGCTTGCCGCGCGTGCAAGTGAGACGCTGGAGCGGCTGCAAGGCGAAGATCGACCTTGGCATATGGCGCTGCACTTCAGCGATCCCCACTTGCCCTGCCGACCTTCGCTTCCTTTTGCAGCGATGTATGCTGCTGCGGACATCCCGGAGTGGGCAGGCTTCCGCGATACCTTTGCCGGAAAGCCATACATTCAGCGCCAGCAGCTGGAGAGCTGGGGCGTTGCCGATTATGATTGGCAGGACTGGGCGCCGATTGTTGCCCGTTATTACGCCATCATTAGTCAGCTTGACGATGCAATTGGACAAGTGTTGGGGACGCTGGATCGGTTAGGTATGGCGGATAACACCATTGTGATCCTTACTGCAGATCACGGTGATATGTGCGGTTCCCACGGTATGATGGATAAGCACTACATCATGTATGACGATGTTGTTCGGGTGCCGCTAATCATTCGGATGCCGGGCGTCGTCGGGGACGTAGAAGTGGGCGGACGATGTGACCGATTTGTTTACAATTTTCTAGATTTGCCGC
The DNA here is from genome assembly GCF_052115145.1 of Paenibacillus sp. 2TAB26. Classification (NCBI taxonomy): domain Bacteria; kingdom Bacillati; phylum Bacillota; class Bacilli; order Caryophanales; family Paenibacillaceae; genus Paenibacillus; species Paenibacillus sp. 2TAB26. Next base: position 100,214 of record NZ_JBFRGC010000010.1, on the reverse strand, counting down.
CGACGCTTTTGGAGCTTCTCAATCTGCAAACTTGTGATCCTGGGGATTTGCAGGGGCGCTCACTTAGTCCTCTACTGGCTGGGGAGGAGCCTGCCGATTGGCGGGATGCCGTTGTATCCACTTATAACGGCCAACAGTTCGGGCTTTACACGCAGCGGATGATCCGCACGGCAGAATGGAAGTACGTTTGGAATTTAACAGACGTCGACGAGCTGTATGACATGGTTAATGATCCTGGCGAACTGGTTAATGTGAGTGGGAAGTTAGAGCACGCAGAGTTGCTTGCCGTGCTTAGGAGACGGCTATTTGAGCAGCTTTCCGTGGACGGTGATGCGATCGTCGCCAATGAATGGACGAAACGTCAGCTGTTGCAAGGTGGGAAGCTGGGTGGGATATGAAAAGGATTGCTGAATTCTTGTGCATCACGATTTGGTAACGATATGATTGATACGATGTTATTTAAGGCGTATAGGAGTTAAAATTGTGCGGTGGGTGACCATCGTACGGGTTCGATTCCCGTCCTCGGCATAATGAAATCAAGGGTTTCAGCTCATATGAGCTGAAACCTTTTTTCGTTCTTGGAGAGGTTTTGCTAACATTTTGCTAACGCCACTTCTTTTATTACTTCTATTCGAGTTTTCCGACACGCTCAGCATCATGTTCAACTAGCTTCTTGAAGAGCGTTAGCTGGTTATGGATCACACGATTCTTTGTATTCAGAAATAGACATGTAAAATGTTCTTTGGGAGCATGTCTCAAGTCGGGAGCGAGCAGGTCGTATACATCTTTGGGACGTTGAATTGCAACTTGGTCGTGCGAGGGGATAATCAGCGCTTTAGCTAGTTGAAGCAAAGCTGTAATCTGTCGAGCTTTTCCTAATCCAATTCCTTTGATCATGGTTAACTGTTGCTCGCTTGCTTCCAAAAGCTCTGTTGTTGTTTGAAACAATTCTTGAATCACGTAGCTGTTCTGATTTTCTCTCAAGGACTCTGAGTTAAGGCGTTTGATTTCTGTCGGTGGATAAGTGTTCATGTGTTTTCCTCCGTTAATTCTGATGGATACAAAAAGGCCGTACACGTTGAAGGTGTACGGCTTTTCGATGCATGTAGCGCCTCTCGCGAGGACTACCTATCAAATATAAAAATATTAATATTTTTGTTACGGAAAAGCCCATTTTTTGACGCGCATTGCTGAATGATATTAGATAATTTGAGAAACACAACATATTTCGACAAACAAATTCGACAAGAAATGGTATATTGGGCTCATAAGGAAAGTATGCGGTTATTTTGTGAATAGTTTTGAGAGAAAATTAGGTAATGGCAACATATCAGAGGTGCTGCCCCAACCTATCCTATAGAACTATTCCACACTTGATTTTATCAAGAATGGTATGAATATTTGAGTGGGATTCAGAAAGGAAGGGGCATGAGATAGAAAGAACTTTTGAATGATTACACCTAAAAAACCTGTTATTTATTACATTTTCATTGAGGTGAGATTATTAAGAAATTAATCACTCTTTTCGAGAAAGCCAATACAAGGTTTCTCCCTGAGCAAGATAAATTAATAACTAGTGGTGTAGCAGAACGAACCTTATGTGGATCATTAATGAGTTATCTTCAAGATGAGCTAAAGGGAACTGCTTTTTCAAAATACTATGTAGATGTCGAATATAACAGAAACAATGGAAAAGTGAAGACTATCATAAATGAGAACATTGAAACAATACCTATTAATTGCGACCTAATAATTCATAGTAGAGGCGAGAACATTAACCAAGATAACTTGATTGCTTTAGAAATGAAAAAATCGGTGAATAGAGAATCAGCAAAAAGTAAGGATAAGAATAGGTTAATTGCTTTAACTAAAGATAATTTTGATGATGTTTGGTCATTTGACGGTACGAGCCTTCCTGAACATGTTTGTAGATACGAATTAGGCGTATATTATGAAATTTCTGCCGCGAAGAGAAAAGTATACATGGAGTATTATATAAAGGGAAAGTTAGCATATACAAAAATACTTGATTTCTGATTACCGCTTTGAGCATTTGACTTCATTTAACTTTAAAAGAGGTGGTAGAGAATTTGAAAGATACAGAATACATGTTAAAGAGCTTAAGTGGGGGAGAGCTACAGCGACTTGCATTTGAACTTCTTCCAAGAATGAATCATGAATGGGAAGGGCTCATTTATAGTGGAGCTGTTGAGGGTACTTACAAAACTAGGAAGGGTACACCTGATATTTGGAAGGAGTCTGATGAAGGTAATCTTATTTATGTTCAAGTGACTACTGATTCCAAATCCGGGAAAATGTTTGAGGATGTAAAAAAAAGTGTTGAGCATCTACTTGAAGAGCACAGAGCTGAAGGCGCACTTTGTATAGCATTTGTAAGTATAGAACCTCAGTCACGTGAAGTATTGCGATGTCAAGCGTTATGCCAACGGAATGGCTGCCGATTTGAAATTTTCCATAATAGTAAAATTGCAAAAGCGTTGAACCAAGTATTTAATCATGATTTACGTGAATATTTTTTAAATATACCATCGGATTTCAAAAAAAGTGAGAAAGTGATTGTAGTTTCTCAAGTACAGAAGAGAGAGCAATCCTCAGATCCCCGAGTTTTTATTGGAATAGCAGTGGTTCTGAGCGTCATTACAATGGTGATCTATTTAAGTCATCAATCTCTTATCTTCTGGTCAGGAATTTCAATTTTTGTAGTAATGGCACTTAAAGCCATATATCGAGTGTACACCCTGAAAAAGAAAAATGTATTCGACAATTTAGATTCAAAATATAAAAGAGCACTTTGGACTCCTATATTTAGTTGGGTAGGAGCTATGGGGGCTATGATCATAACAAAGTTCCCCATTTACAGTTCTGGGCAAATTGAATCGGTTAAAGAGCAAATAATACAGAATGGAATGCAAGGCATTGTACCGCGTATAATTGAGTTGATTGTTAAGAATTCGATGGATGTAGCCTTTCTTTTAGGACAAGCGCTATCGTTGTGGTTTCTTGCTTTTTTATCTTTGCTCCTCCTTACTTTTGAAGTATTTCATACTACACATTTTTTTCTGAATAAAGGTAAGGATGCAAAGAATTCTGTATCAAAATTCCTTAGTTGGATTAATAAACGAACATCATTTTCACAGTCTTTGATTTTCTTGAATAGCTATTTAATCGTAGTGAGTATTTTATTCGGAAGTGGCCTTTTTACAATTATTATAAAACATTTTCAAAGTTCAACTTCAATGACTTTGAATTAATCGATCTCATTGATAATTTTCAAATGAGTTCCTATCCTATCTTAGTAAGAGGTTGCAATTAATGACAACAATAAACCTGCGTCAAGAAGAATACGTATTTCGCCAAAAATTAATAGTTGAGATTAATGAACGAATCAATTCGTTCATTAATTCATATTTCAAAAAATATAAGAATAACTTAGGCTATTTACTTATTTATCCTCTCCTAAAGCTAGAAGAACGTTGCATAGAGCTAGAACGTGAGGGGAAAATTAGTTGGATTGAAAAAGAGAGATATGCGATTAGCTGGTTTGTAAGAGAGATGTTTAAGCAAGGAAGTTGCGGCACGACTTATCTGTTTGATAAAGATGAGTATGATAAATTTAAAAAGTTGTATCCCCAAATTAAATCTGTATGGGACGACTATGAGTGTAAATTAAAAATTAATGACATGAATTCTTATGGACAGTATAAGGTGGAGATGATTGGTAATAAGGTTAAAGTGATTAAACCATCTATAATGAATTCGATGCTTGATGCTTCCATTTACTATAGAGGAATTCATGATGAAGTGGCAATGAAAAAAGAGTCTGAGGCATCTGTTCGTGTTATTAATTATCTAGCTTCTCGGAATCATAAGCAGCTGAAAAAAATAGAGAGGTGTGAAGATAGGGAGTATATTGATCTTTGCATTTCAAGAGTCGATAGAGACTTTGAAAAACTCGGTGGAAATATTATTAGTGATTCGATTGAACAGATGTCTAATTTTCGTAAGCTTGTAGGGCTTTTGTATTCTTTAAGCCAATTCAAAATTTTTTGTAAATTAGCTGTTGTACCAGGATACAATGAATCAGCGGATTCATTAGTTTTTTCATATAACAAAGATCAGTTAATTGATATGGCGTATAGAGCGATAAGAATTCCAATAGAGCAGCTTAAAAAGTACTTTCTGTATTTTACTTTTCCAATAGATAGGGAAGGTACTTTTCAAGAGTTTCCTTTAATATTTCATCAGGATTATATTTACTTCATACCCAGTTCCTTTATATTAAATGATTGGCACTTAAATATCCCTAATGGACATTACTACAAGGCAATAGATATTACCAATAGAACGAATACAGTTGCACATACAATTGTTAGTTGGGTAGCAGATAAAGCTGGTAAATGTTCTAATATTGTAGTGCAGATGGAAAAAGATTATCAAAAAATTGCATATCAGCAAGGTATTAAAGGGAGTGAGATTGATTTAGCAATCTATGATATAGATAAAAACATTCTTTTGATAATCGAGTGTAAGTGGCAAGAGAATGTCTTTAACCCAACTGAAGATTACTTAAACACACAACGCATATTCAATAAAGTGTACAAAAATCAGTTGCCAGTTCACGAACAATTTCTAATCAACAAGAATAATATCGACTACGTCTTTGACAATGACAAACGGATTACTGAGTTATCAGATCGTGTACAAATTCATTATCTAATGCTGGATAAGAGAGTTCAGCTACATTTGGGAAATAAACATTTAATTACGGTTTATATGATGCTTCAGCTAATTACTCTCTATTCCTACGACGGAAAGTTACATCTTGACGAATTAATCAACAAGATCCAATCATTTGAAACAGAAGTAGATTACGAGTTAATGGGTGCATGCGCCAAATTTAATTTGGAAGGATATGAAGTACAGGCTGAGTGTTTAAATTACTTCTACTTAGAACCATAGTATCCAGTCGATTATGACTTCAGGTCTCAGTGAGAATGAACTCCGTAACTCTTGATAAACGGCAGTTGAGCTCAATGAACTGAACTGTATAACGCTAATAAATGAATACTGTATTTCATCAAAGAACATGGTAAACGTCATACAATATGAAAGGCAATCAGCCTAACATTAATACTGATAAGGTGGTATTTGTGGAAACTTATAAGCAAGATATAAAAGAGCGATCTCGGGAAATGATATGGGAGCATGCTGTATATTCATTGACTAGTAATAGAAGCAATAATAGAGTTCTTAAAGAAGAGTACATCAGAAACTTATGGAATTATATTTTTTATAAATGTAAGTACACAAAGAACTATTTTTTAACTTATCAACCAGATGTTTCAATATTAAATTCATGGTGCGATTTCGCAAATAATACCTATGGATTTAAAAAGGCTAGTGATTTAAAAGTCGTCTATTTATGTGGGCCAGAGCCAGAGAATGATTTGCATATATTATTACGACTTGGTGTACGAATAGAAAATATCTGGGCCATAGAAGCAGATAAAGGATATTTTAATACAGCAATTGAAAACATACGTAACAACTATCCAATATTAAAGGTTTTTCATGGCAGCATAGAAACCTTTTTTAAAATATATCCTATGTCTTTCGATATAATATATTTAGATTTTACTGCTCCCTTGTTTTCTAAGGAGAAAAAACCATTTTCAACAATACACACTATCTTTGATAATCAAATTCTTTCTGAGTTAGGTGTTTTGATTACAAATTCATCAGTTCCAGATAAAACAGACGAAGGAATCGATTTTTTAGCTGACTTCTTTGTGGATCAAAGATATCTTGAAGGCAATGTACATGGTGCTATTGATAATAATGGTGATTTAATTACGTGGTTTGGTGACGGAGTAGGGCAGTATTATGGTACTGGGAATAAGGCAGCATTAGCTTCCAAAATAGCAGATAATTTTGAAGGAGCGTATTCTTCGTTCTGTTCAGTGTACCCTATTTTTTATGCAAATGTGGTGTCTCCAGATTATAGAGTATCAAATGAAAGGGTTCTGTTTGAAAAGTTATTTAATAATGACGAAGCAGCCTACAATAAGTTTATCAGTCAAGAATATAGAGATGAATATATGATATATGAAGATTATCCGCAAGTTGGATTTGTTGAAAGAATAAACAGCTCGGATTTGAAGTTATCTAAGTACTGGGACAATGTATATAGAGCTAAAGAAGCTGGGGGAAGGTGTAATAGGTCCGAAGCTGTAAGAGTATCAGCTCTTTTGCGTTCGGGGTTTAGTAGAGGGGATACTGAGATATATTCACCAACATTATTAAAGTCTGTAAAAGAAACATATAAAATTATGGATGAAATCGAAAAGAAAAGGTTGTTCTGTGACATTATTTTTCCGGATATTTTAACAGAAATAGCTTTAAATCAGTTGGGTTTACCTTATCATCCTCAAATGTTTAATCACAGACGGTATAGTTATACTGCAAAAAAGAGAAAAATGTTTACAGATATATTTACATTCGATCGATGCAGGGCGTTCTACGATTGGATACCTTTAATAGAATTCTACGGTGCAAACGTAGCGACCTTAGAAAGACAGATGATATTAAGAAGTTGTATAGATGCTATAGGAGGAAAGCAATTAGGATTTACGCCGATTCCAGTATATGATTCTGGCGTTAGTGTGATTGGAATGTTTGAGGAGGAGTGGGCAAAATTTATTCATGGATTACCTGCAAGAGTTGAATTGTAACAATGAATGTTGTTGTCAGCAGTTTAGTTTTTATGCTTCCCTTAATCGGGATATGTGAAGAGGGTATAGGATTACTATTCATCGATACGTAAAAATTCGGTGTCTTCAACACTTTTCAGAGTTTACGGCATTTGCAAAATTGAAGAAGCTTACCTCAAATGGAAATTACGGCTTGGCTCTTCCGGGAAATGATCCTCTGGGATATCATGCGATGTTTACCATGATGCTGAATAATGGCGGGGGATTGTTTACAAGTGACAAGGAAATAGACGTCATGAATGAACGGAATGTCGAGACAATGAAGTTCTTATATGATGTCGCTAATGACGGTTCCATAAATCCAGCTATGATTGGTTTTAATAATGACAGTGCACTTAAGGATTTCGGAACTGGGCGAGCAGCGGTATATTTTCATTCTGCAGAACTTCTTGGTCAATTTCCAGATCTTGCTGACAAAATCGGTGTACTTGAGCCGTTAGCTGGACCGCATGGTGACAAAGCAACCTTAGTATGATCTACAAGGGTACAAAGCATCCGGAGGAGACGAAGGTGTTTCTCAAATGGTGGCTGGGAAACAACAAACCATGGTGTTTATAAAATGTTATTAAGAATGAATTTGAGTATATTTTGTGGTATTGTATATGGATTTGAAACATCGAATTTGTAAACATGTCGAACTCATTTCGTATTGACTGGTTTTATGTATTTGAATATGAAGAGAACGTCGAATGAAACTCGCGTTCTCTTTTATATCCAGAGTTAAAAATGAGCTAGAGCACCAATGAAAAATAGACTTAATATCACAATTGATCTTCCAGTATATGGTGTTATATACATGTATAATCCTTAAATCGATTTGAGATGATTCATGATAACCATTTTTAGTTATATAGTTTGATCTAAGAAGTAGTTCAAATCACTAGTGTTGCATAAACCTTCAAAAACATGTAGTTAGAATATTCAGAAATCAATTTTTCCGTTTTAAATCCAAAAGATCGATTAGCCGTTAAAGGTAGTTTCGTCAATTTGGTAATTTATGTATGTTAGGCTAAGTGTCGTCTGTCTACTCTTCGCTTACATTTCTACGAGCTATCTTTACGTCTTCGTCCTGCCGACTTCCTGCTGGGTGGTCGTCTCATGCGCTTCAACCATTGCTCGTACGGTTTCCATAACAGTGCTTTGAGCCAGCGACTGAGTTGCAGGAGCGAGTGTGTGACCTCACTTTCACGCTTAGTTAGCACAAGCAAACAAAAGGCAATGAGCGCGATCCACACTTTGTTACGAACGGCTTGCTCACTTGTTCCATAGAAGCGTTTGAGTCGTAGATGCTGTTTCATCCATTTGAAAAACGTCTCGATCGCCCAGCGACTACGGTACATATCTGAGATTTCGTCACAAGTCAGATCAAACCGATTCGTCACGAGAATGAGAAGGTTTCCTTCAGAGTCTGCAGTTTCTACCATGCGAAACGCGTGTTTGGTACGCTTCTGAGGAGAGCCGATACGTACCTTTTCGTCCATGGTTACTTTGCTGCCTGCTCGGACCTCAAAGCTCTCTAAAGGTTCAATAACCGCGTTGTTCTTAAGTCGAGTGACGAAGTGAAACGTTCAGAGTAAGAGTCAAAAGCGCCATAATCCACATAAACGCGGTCAAAGACGTAGGTAATCCCTTCCTCTTGAATGAGCGAGTCCATTTGGGTTCGGTCATTTTTCTTGGCTTCTGTAATCGTCGCTCGCTCCGGTACAACGTCGTCTGCATCTACAAAAGCCAGTCACAAATGAATCTTGATGCCGGCTTTAGTCTTGCGGAAGGTTGCCCATTTGAATTGCTGTAAACACAGTGAAACGGTGGTCGAGTCGATCACTTTCATCGGGTACGTTTAGCTGGAGAAGTGCTGAGAGTCAAGACCTTCCCAGCCAACCGCTCAAATACGTGCTGAAGTAGATCAGAATCGACTTGGTTATGTTTGCGACAAAGCTCAGCTGCGGAGATTGACGAAAATCCAAGTTCTCGCTGGAATTCATGGTTACAAACATCATCGGCCATGTCTCGTAGACTTTCACGGTTCTGCAACTGAGCATGCAGGAAAAGCTTGCAGTGTGAAATGGTCGTTAGTTTTTTGACGTACTTGTCTTGGCCGCTTTCGGCGACGGAATTTTTGAAGGATTTCGTAATAATGGGCGAAATCTATTTACCTAATGAAGAAAATAGGGTATCCTTATCCATGCGATTGGTCCTTTTTAATGGATTATGGACGGGAACTACCTGCCATATCATTATAAAGGATCTTTTTTATTTCTATATAGATTAATTCCAGAAAACATTGAAAATTCAGTTAACATTTATGCAACGCTAGTGATGCAGAGTATAAAAATGCCTGTTAAACTAGATGAGAAATATTCCTCACTGTTTGTTTTTAATATTCATTATGATATTAGTAATGATACACGACTGGATTTTTTTTATTCGGATGATATTTTTCATTCGCAAATAGCGGTACAAACGGGCGATATCGGAATTATATGTTGTATAGGTGATAACAAGGCGGTCGAGCACAGATTAAACAAATATTTTGAGCCTTACTATGGAATTAAATTGCATCCAGTTCAATTTAGACTAAGTATTGCGGAAATTTTCTATTTACGCACACTTTTGAAAAACAGAACAAGTAGTATTTACACTGATGATGAAATCATTCTTTTGCCTCCGTTTTTTGATTCAATTGATGAATATAATTATAAGACATATGCTATGGTTCTATTTTATTTTTTACGTAGTTTTGATTTTAAGTTCGAAGATATTTATGATTCGGAGTCGGACGCAACATTAAATTTATTGATAAATAAAGATAAGAGATTAATAATCTATGGCGAGGATAACAATATTAAGCTTGGTGAAATACACAATGGTTTCTCAGGAGACTTGCTTAAAGAGATGAATGTACAATCAAGTGCATTCCCAATTAAAAAACAACATTTATGTTAAGCGAGAGATGGAAAAATTCCTAGAAAAGAGATGTTCAGCACAATGCACATACTTTATAATGCTACACTTTCTGAGCTTATTGGAATGGTTTATCTACTAGCTGGTGGTCTGATTGCTTTGTGGTTTTTAATCAAACAATTGAATAAAGATAAATTTGGTGTAATTCCACTAAGGGTATTTGGAGTTCTTATGCTTTGTGGACTTGCATTCCTTTGTAATTATTGGGTCACAAATGTACTGGTAATGCTAATCATCGCTCCTCTGGTATCAGATAAGCAATATTTGCTTCATATTATCCAGATGGTTGAGCGTCTTATGTCAGGAAAAGCAACAAACAGTCAATTTGTTGTACAAGCAATGACACCCACAGAGATTCAAGAGGAGGCTGAAAGAAAGATAATGTTACACGAAACGGAAATTGGACATGCGGACAATTCAAGTAATTTAATTGAAGAGTCTAATGCTCATTTCCTAATCGAGATAGAGAATACCATTTTCGATCTATTAGAAGTGCGTCTATTTGCAAATTCTGATACGTTTAGTAGAAATCAGATTCTTCTGGACAAGAAAAAGGGCAAAACTCAGAGTTTTGGAGCTATTGTTCATTTTTCACTTAACGAATATGTCCTCATAGACATCCAGCCTTCATTTGTAGAAGACAAGGAAAACGACTATCTTGGGAACATGTTTTCTAAAATAAAACTCTACGAACGATATCTGAAAAGCATTGGATCAAAAGCAAAAGTGAGAGGCATTATTGTTACAAGTAGTAGTGCCAATGTCTCAAGTGACATTCATTTAGATATCATTTTTGCAAAATATGATGATTTATACAATCAACTTGAAAATGAATCTACTGTGTCTGAATGGTTGATGAGAGACAGCAAAGTTGGTGGATGGTCATAAGTAAGATTTATGTAGGGTTTGTAGCTACATATTTTATCTGTATTTGTTTTATTGTAAGCATGTTACTTCAAGTTGTACTGATTCTTCCAATTGTATTTGTATATAATCATATCCCGTATATATACATTCAATTGATTAGTGTTGCTGTTGTTATCGGAGTACTAGGGAGGAGAATGTTAAGACGGAGTAAGACGGAGCTACTTGTAGAAAATAATGATATTCCATTAGAAGAAGTTAATCTAGCGCTTTGGGAAAAACTCTCTATGCTATTTAATAGATTAAAAATTAAACAAGCAGTTTATGTTTTTGTACGTCCAAAACAATCTATTAATGCAATTTCGAGTGGAAATGCTCATCAAGGCTACATTGTTATTCATCAAGGGCTCTTGGAAATCCCGGAAAATGATTTGCTCGCTGCTCTTTATCATGAGACATATCATGTAATACATTGGCCGATTCATATAATAGACAATGAAGCAAGGTTTCTAATCAATGAACTAATAATGAAATTAGATAAGTTCAGGATTAGGGTTAGTCAACGGTTTATATTATCCAGAATATTCTTAGCTGGAGAATTTACGAATTTATTTATACTTTGCTTGATGGCCATTCAAGGAGTTCTCAAACAATTCTATCATTTTTTTTGCGTTTTAATTGACGAAAATATGGCGGACAAGTTTTCGATTGATATGACAGGTAGAAAAAATATAATACATCTTATTGACCGTCATTTGAATCAGTCCAGTTCTACAAAGGAGAAATATTCCAATTTAATATATGTGCGTCATTTAGACCCACAAACTAGAAGGAGTATACTGGAGAAATATCATTTTCATAAGTTTATTAAAAAAGATTGGAAAGTATATCGGTATGTTTTATTTTTAAAAGGGATTGTGTTTTTAACGGTTGCGCTTGTATTTGTGAATTTAATCTTTACTTACTCTCCAGTACTGTTTCAAAAAGTATTTGAATCTTTGGGCGAGAGTTGGCTCAGATTATTTTCACACAATGAGCACAGGGCAGCAATTTGGGGAGTTCTTCTGATGGCTAGCGTGTACTTAATGTGGAACTGTTATAAGTTTTTCAGAAACTACCGAATTCTTAATTCTAATTCAAAGCAAAGGCAGTTGTTAAGATTATTAATGATATCTTTAATTTGCATGTCCTGTATAGTAATAATAATTGATTCCTGATTAATTAACTTCGCATCTCTATGCTTCAACTGCTGGTCACATTAATTCTGAGTGCCGTAGAGCGCTCGGACATAAAAACTTAAAATCTTTGAAAGCCCTGTCCCTTTCCCCGACTATTCTTTTAATTCAATTGACCCCATCGTCCCACTGGCAGCGATGAGGTCTACTTTAATACCAAAGGGCAGAAACGTAGAATTTCTGCCCTTGATTTTGCTAACATTTTTGCTAACATAAATCCATTCGACTCTTCTCGGACTTAGAAGGAGAGGAACATAAAGAGTACCCTTTAACCCGCATGGTTAAAAGATTCCTGTTCGAGAATTCCGTGGTTTTGAGAAAAGGTTCAAAAGACTGTTTCAAGACTTAAAATCCTGCGGTGAAGACGTGGAACATCTGTGACAGCAGTGGGTCTTGTGATGGAATTTTATTTAAAATCGCTTCTTGTAAAGACAATTGAAAGAGCAAGCGTCATTTTTAGAAAAAATTGAAAAATTATTCTTATAACATAGCTCCGGCATGGCTGACCGTTGAATGAACGGAAGTCGGCGGGGGCTTTTTTGATTATTAAAAATCCAGTGTTTTTTTAGTTCTGTGACAAGTTTTCGTGACTATTAGTTTTTGATGAGCCTGAAAGCATAAACAATACACTTGCAAGACGAGTATTGAAGGTCGAAAAAGAGGTTTCCAACGTCATAAACGAGGCGTGGGAAACTTCTTTTTGTATTTTAATCATGGATCGTACGAAGTTCTTAAAAAAAGTCAAAATAATGCACATTCCTGCAAAAATTCATTCTCATTAGACAATCATTCTTTCGTTATGATTGAGCGTAACTAATAAATGGTTGAATGAAGGGGGCCTTGCATCGTGTGGAAAACGGCTATTGATGATGCTATTGCAAAGACGCTAAAAAATATAGAAAGATTTGAGGGGAAATTCCCTCATGTCAGCAGCAATGGAACCTATGAATTGAATGAAAATAATGATTGGACCAATGGCTTTTGGAGCGGGATGCTGTGGTTATGCTACGAATATACACAAGACGAACGGTTTCGGAATGCGGCGGATCAGACGGTTACAAGTTTTCATCAACGTTTGAAGGATCACGTTGTGCTCGATCATCATGATATCGGTTTTTTATACTCACTGTCTTCCAAAGCACAATGGATCGTGGAGAAGGATGAAGCAGCCCGACAATTAACGCTGCAAGCAGCTGATTTGCTAATGAACCGGTGGTGTGAACCTGGCGGCTATATTCAAGCTTGGGGACAAAAGGGAGATGCTAAAGAGGGCGGCCGAATCATCATCGATTGTCTGTTAAACCTTCCACTCTTGTATTGGGCGAGCGAACAGACAGGAAATCCATCCTATATGGAAGCAGCTCGTATACAAGCAGAAAAATCAAGGCGTTACCTAGTAAGAGGGGATGACAGCTCCTATCATACGTTCTTCTTTCAGCCAGAAACGGGTGAACCGATCGGAGGGGCGACGCATCAAGGGTATACGAATGGTTCAACTTGGACAAGGGGACAAGCGTGGGGGGTATATGGATTCGCACTCTCATATCGCTACACGAAGGATAAAAAGTTCCTCGAAGCTTCAAAGCGACTTGCCCGTTATTTCCTTGAGCATTTGCCAGACGACCATGTAGCCTACTGGGACTTCAATGCTCCCATTGAGAGAGATACTTACAGAGACAGCTCGGCCTCTGCGATTGTAGCTGCGGGATTATTAGAGCTCCTATCCCTCATGGAGCAGCAAGACCCTGAACGTCTTTATTTCCAAGAGCATCTTGAGAAATCAATGACCTCACTCGTTCAGAAATACGCGACGATTGGGGAAAAAGACGCAGAGGGACTGCTTAAGCATGGATCATATTATGTGCACGGAGGATTGTCGCCAGATGACTATATGATCTGGGGAGATTATTACTATCTGGAAGCGCTAATGAGGCTTGAGAAGGGTATCGGGGGTTATTGGTATGAAGGCAAATAACCAAGCTCAGTATGAAGAGCGCCTATTTGACCTATTAAACCTAGAGTATGAAGGGTTAGAAGTGGTAAAGAAGGCCAGCCTTCAAAATCAGCTTAATGATGCATTTGCAGTGCTAAAGCAATATTTTATAGAGCGAACTTCTCCTAGGATGTATTTGCAAAAGAAAGAAATACAACAGGTTTGCGACTATGTGCATGTACATTGTTCAGAAGAAGTGCAGGAAGTGCTGCAAACAGCTGATGAGGTCGTATCGCAAACCTTCCTATTCCGCTTTCAGTGGGATATGGAACGTACCCGTGTTCCTGTAGGCTTTGAGCGGCTAATCGATTGGAATCACATTCAAGATAGTGATGTGGAATGGGCCTACATGCTTAATCGACACCGATACTGGGTTGCACTTGGACAAGCCTATCAGCTTACTGGAGATGAGAAATACGCGAGCACCTTCTGTCTACAATTAGAGGATTGGATTGATCGAAATCCCGTTCCTTCTGCGCAGACTAGGAATACGTTAACTTGGCGCTCTATTGAGGCGGGACTACGCTGCAGCAACTGGATCAAGGCACTGCCTTATTTAATCGAAAGCCAAGTTATGACGCCGCGTCTATTTGCAAAGATGTTAGTCTCCCTCCATGAGCATGCAGATTATTTAGCTTCATCATTCACAGGCTGGAGTAATATTAGCAACTGGGGAGTYATTGAAACGAGTGGATTATTTCAAATGTCCGTATTCGTTCCAGAATTTAAGCGAACACTTCACTGGCAGCAGCTAACGGGTGAGAGGCTGAGAGAAACGTCACGACTGCAAGTGATGAAGGACGGTATTCACTGGGAGCAGTCCCCCACATATCATCATGAGGTGCTGAACTGCTTCCTAGACATGATGACTCTGGCTCAAAAAAATAAATTGACCATGGAAGCTAGTTTTACTCGTTCGGTAAAGAGCATGGCTGCTGCCTCTCTCTACTGGGCAAGACCGGATCATAGACAGGTGATGCTTGGTGATAGCGATAATAATGATATTCGGTCAGTTATGACGGCTGCTGCGATTATTTTCAAAGACCCCATGTTTCGGTTTGCTGGATGGGAGAAGGTCGATTTTGATCAAGCTTGGAACTTCGGGCCTGAAGGTATTGGCTATTATGAAGATTGCCCCGTTCAAATACCGCCGCAGCAATCTTATGCATTTGAACACTCAGGGCATTATGTAATGCGCTCTGGCTGGGAAGAACAAGCGTTGTATCTCTATTTCCGCTGTGGTCCTCTTGGAGGAGGACATGGGCACGCCGATATGCTTCATATCGATATTCATGCGTACGGCAAGGATCTGCTTACGGATCTGGGAAGATATAACTACTCTGATCATACGCCGCTGCGGAAGCAGCTTAAACATTGCAGCTCCCATAATACAACGGTAGTTGATGATACTGAATTTACGGAAGTTATAGATACATGGAAATTTGGGCGAATAGCTTCAAGAACAGGCACGGAGTGGATTTCGGAGCTGAATTTTGATTACGTTAGCGGGAGCCACGATGGATACATTCATTTGGATGATCCAGTCTACCCAAGCAGGAGCATCATCTTTGTAAAACCGTATTTTTGGCTTGTGGTGGATTGCTTTAAAAGCCAGAATGAACATACGTTTAAGCAGTTTTTTCATTTTGCTCCTGGACAACTGAGCTTATCGCAGGAGACGGGTATTTGTCGTACGACAAATGAGAATGATGCAAATCTTTGTATTATTCCGATCCAGGCTGCTGGACTTAAGGCTGAGCAGAGTGAGGGTGTTATTTCTTATGAATATAATCTAGTGGAGCCTAACCAATATGTGACCTACGAGAGAACTGGTTCAGGTACAACATCGATGATGCAGGTGCTTTACCCTTTACGCGTGGGAGAAACAAGCATTCCTATCGTTGAAAAAGTTCCAGTCTACCTATATACTGGTGAGTTGGCAGAGGACAACAGCGTAGAAGCATGCCGGATTGTGATTCCGCATTCAACAGAGCAATATATCATTGTTGTATGCCATAGGGCTCCATCCTCTCATATTGATTCATACATGGTTGACGGCACACAGATTTTTGGCGAAGTGGTGTTAATATCCTTGAAAGATAAGGTCAAGGAGATTACCGTTATAAAATAAAGCCTAAAACGCGAAAAAAGGCGATAAGCTACCCTGCTGCAATAGTCATGAAAGCAACTTGAAAGAGGCGCGGTAAATATGTCTAGGTTAAGCTATTATCAAAAAATTCAGCTGTCATTTCTCCTATTTATTATTGTTCCTATCATTACTGTATCTGTTATCTCATTTGTGCTTATTAAAGAGACGATGGTTGAGAAGCTTCAACTGAGCAATGACAACTTCTTGAATGTCATGATCGAAGAGATTGGAACAACGATTGATGATGTTATATTCGCATCGCATTTCATAGTTAATGATACGAATGTCCGGTCAGATTTGAAAAAATTCGCGGATACAGAACGGTTGAATACGTATGCGGATTACACAAATTTTACGAACATAAGGGGAGTATTTTCTCTCATTACATCGAAACCCTTAAATAATAACATTCGAATGTATTTGGTCAATAGAAAAGGCTTTATTATTTCTTCGAATGAGGATGATTTGAATTTAGTTAATAGAAACCTAGACGATTTATATGAAAAAATTGATCTCAAAAGGCCGGAAACCCTGCAACGGCTCGGTATGGTAAAAGAAGAGTCCGATAAGGAAGGGACCTATTATATGGCAAGAGTGATTCATGATAATGATGACAAACGCTATCTATCGGTTCTGATTATTGGTATTTCAGAGTCATACTTTGAGAAAGTGCTAAAGCCCATTGAGTTTGGTAAAGTAGCGCTTTTTGATGCAGAGGGAACGCTTATTGCTGGAAGCACGGAGCTTCTGTCGCACGATGCAGCAGCAAGCAGAGATATTCTCCGTTCTGAAGTTACGTTAGACAAAACGGACTGGACGCTTGTTTATGAAGCGAATAAGGAAACCTTTACGGGGGAAATTTCAAGAACCTTCTATTTGGGTATTGGAGGCGTTATTTTCCTCTTTATTATTTTTTCCATATCTTCTATGTTTATTGCAAGGAGATTGCACAGGCCAATTCAAAAATTGCAGCGTGCGGTCAGGCAATTTGGAATGGGAAACCTTGATGTAAAGCTTGAAGTGAAAGGCAAAGACGATATCGCTGAGCTTGGTCATTCGTTGAACACGATGATGGAGCAGCTCAAGGGGCTTATCCATGATATTGAGCATGAACAGGAGCTGAAGAGAGTCATGGAGCTCGAGGCTTTGTTCATGCAAATTCGGCCGCATTTTCTAATTAATACATTGAACTCAATCAAATGCAGTCTCATCCTGCACAAGGATCTTCTGCATAGCAAAAGCATCGATTCATTAATGAGCTTGCTCAGAGCCTATCTGAAGGTAAATGAACCGACCTCATTGAAGGATGAGTGCGTGCTGCTCGGGCATTACATCGATATTATGAAGATCAGAAATGAAATGGTTCTTGAGCTTACGGTTGAGCTTGAACCAGGGCTGGAACAATTATTAATTCCGAAGCTGATGCTGCAGCCTTTAATTGAAAATGCGATTGTACATGGTTTGGTAGACAATCCTGCTGCCAAAATTTCGATCCAAGCAAGAAGAGTAGAGAACGGAATAATCATTGAAATAGAGGATAACGGAAGTGGAATAGAGGAAGAACATTTAGCTGCACTGAACCATCATCTGCATTCCGTCGGCTCAGAGCAGTCCTCTTCTTATCAAAGGGTCGGCTTGATTAATGTGATTCAAAGGTCAAGATTAACATTTGGTCCAACGGCGGCGTTAGCTCTATATGAAAATGTACAGGGCGGGGTAACAGCCTTCCTTCATCTTCCTGTTATTGAACGGCATGTTTATTCTTCGGAGGGGTGAAACGGTGATGTATAAAGTAATGTTAATTGATGATGATGTCCCTATGATTCGGGTTTTGCAGCAAATGATCGATTGGGAGTCACTCCAGCTGCACGTAGTGGGGGCTACCTATTCAAGTGCAAAGGCATTGCATATGTTTGAAGAAACGTCGCCTGATATCGTCATCACTGACATTGGACTGCCGCAAAAAAGCGGTATCGAGCTAGCAGCTATTTTCCGCCGGATGAAACCGGATATTAGAGTCATATTTTTGACTTGCCACGAGGATTTTCATTACGCCCAGCAGGCAGTAAAGCTGAATGCGGATGATTATCTTCTTAAAGATCAATTAACGGCGGAGCAGCTTGAGCAAAGCTTAGGAAAATCCATACAATTGCTCAAAATGAAAGTCCCAAAGATCGACAATGAAGTATCGAACTATAACAGCGAGCTGTTCAAGCAGGGCTTGTTCCAAAGAGTTATTGATGGTGTTAACCCCGCATCAACTGTGGGGTATGCAGCTCAGTTAGGCATCTCATGGGGATACCCCTTCTTTATGATGGGCGTAGTCCATATCAATTTCTCAACTTACGAATCGCTTTACGTTCAGAACAATATTTCGTTAATTTTTTATGCGATCCACAATATCGCGGTGGAGCTGTCTGGTTCGTATGATGGAATAACGCCATTTTTGGAAAAAGACAATTTAGTTATTTTGTATAATTACCGAAATAACTTGGCGAACAATGCGTATCCTTATTTTCAAAAATATATGCAGGAGCTGCAGGCTCTTTGTCTACAGTTTCTGAAATTACAGCTTAATATAGTCACCGTGACAGATAAGATGGAGCTGCAATCCATTGGAGCCGTCTATCAGCAGGTGATTCAATATAAAAATGAGTTTTACAAAAGCAGTGAGTTTACGGTTACGAATATGAATGTCTTCTTACAGAGCATGTTTTTATCCTATCCGCTAGGTTTTCTAGATTGTTATAAATCAGATATTGAGCGTGCGATTATGAAAGGCGACTTTGACAGTATCCATAATATCGTCGCAAATATTGGAAAAAATGCAGAAGAGAATAGAGTCGAGCCAAGTGAGCTGGTTCAAGATCTATCAACACTCATTCGCAGCATTGATATAATGTTCTCAAGATGGAAGTCGGATGAGGGGATTTATATATACCTGTCTTCTGCAAGGACTTTGCTCGATGTAACAGGACTGATTGAGAGAAAGCTTATTCACATTGCAAAAAACCGGCAGAAGGGATTAGAACCCGTGATCCAGGAGCCGAAGCTGCAGGTGATTCAACAATATTTAGATAAAAATTTATCCGAAAACATTACCTCAATTGACATGGCGCGTCATTTGTATTTGAATTCAAGCTACTTTTCCCGCTATTTCAAACGACTGACGGGAGTTAATTTCACGGATTTTGTTCACCAGTATAAAATGAAAATTGCTGCTAAAATGCTGAAAACGTCCAACCAAAGCATCGAATCTTTAGCTATGGGACTTGGATATTCGGATAGAACTTATTTTTCAAAAGTGTTCAAGAAGTATATAGGCATGACTCCAAGTGAATATAAAGCAAATTATACAATTAACACTTATGTGAGATGAATAGACTACAGCTACAATAATAACCTGTCCTCCGATAGTGCCGGGGTACAGGTTTTTTTGTCGTTCCCATTGTTCATAACTTTTATGGTGTTTTCGCCGAATGTAACCCATTTGGAAAGTCAAAATATTGCTCCTACGAAGTCATAATCCATCGTTTTTGTCCTGCGGATTTCTATTATCATTAGTATCAACTTAATAAATGTTGAGGTGATACGAAATGGAAGCTGCTAAACCAATCACAAACCCTGAAATTCTACAGAAGCCAAGAAAATTTTGGACTCCGAGGCGGAAAGAAGCATTAATCGGCTGGCTGTTTCTTGCCCCAGAAATCATAGGTATGTTATTGCTGAATGTATTTGCACTTGGGTTTTCTCTTTATTTGAGCTTTACTTCGTGGGACTTGTTATCAGGTCTAGGGGGCATTAAGTTTAACGGTATCGACAATTATATTAAAATGTTTCATGATCCAACCATCATTAAAGCGTTGAAAAACAATCTGCTTTATACCGTGCTGACGGTGCCGGTTCCAATTGCTATATCGCTGGTACTCGCTGTTCTCATTCACAATAAGGTGTTTTGGAAAGATTATTTTAAGGTTGTGTTTTTCATTCCCTATATTTCATCCATTATTGCTGTTGCGGCAGTGTGGAGCGCATTGTTCCATCCTTCACTAGGACCGATTAATCAGTTTTTGATGGATCTAGGCATTTCCAACCCGCCTAAGTGGCTGGTGGACCCAAAAACTTCACTTATCGCCATTGCGATCATCACTTCTTGGGCAGGACTTGGTTATACGATTATTATTTATTTGGCCGGTCTTACAAGTATTTCGAATGAACTATATGAAGCGGCGGATATCGACGGTGCGGCTTCAATGACCAAGTTTCTCAAAATTACGGTTCCATTGCTTCGTCCGACAACGTTCTTCTTGTTTATTACGATGTTGATTGGTTCTTTTAAAGTATTTGATATTATCTCTTATTTGACAGCTGGGGGACCAGACAATTCTTCTACAGTCATCGTATTCCGGATTTATGAAGAAGGATTCGTGAATTATAACATGGGGTACGCGGCTTCAATCTCATGGCTGCTATTTGCGATTATTGCTGTCATTACTGCGGTTACCTGGAAATTCAGAAATGAAGAATCATTATAAGGGGGAGGGGTCAGCTTGCTTATCATAAAAAAAAATATATCAAAAATAATTGTTACCATTATCATGGGTGCCATATCTATTTTCTTCTTAGTTCCATTCATATGGATGATTTCATCAGCGTTTAAATTTGAAAAGGATGTTATGCGTTTTCCCATTGAGTGGATTCCTAAAAATATTAATGTGTTGTACAATTTTAAAGCAGTTTGGATGGGAAATGTAAACTTTCTTCATATTTATTTCAACTCTATTAAAATAGCTTTAATTGTCACATGTCTCACATTGCTCTTTTCCACTATGGCAGCTTTTGCATTTACCAAACTCCGGTTTAGAGGGAGAGGTCTTGTATTTATGGCCCTGATTTCGTTCATGATTATACCGGATCAGGCCACTCTAATTCCACGGTTTATGCTGGTTCGCTGGCTGGGTATTTACGACAGTCACTTTGCGCTTATTTTTATGGGGATGTTTTCTATTTATTTCACATTCCTGCTTCGTCAGTTCATGGCGGGGATCAGCGATGAGTATATGGAAGCTGCGAGAATTGATGGAGCTGGCCATTTAAGGATTTTCCGCTCGATTATTATTCCGCTTTGCCAACCGGTTCTTGCTACCGTCGCTATTATAAAGTTCATATGGTCATGGAATGATTATCAGAATCCGCTTATTTTCCTGCAATCAAAGGATTTGTATACGATCCCGCTTGGTATGAGCCTGTTCAGGGATGATTATACAACGAATGATGCCATTATGATGATGGCCGCGCTGTCAGCTATTATCCCGTTATTAATTATATTTATTATATTGCAGAAGCAAGTAATTAACGGAATTGCCCTTGGCGGAGTCAAAGGGTGATATTTGAAAAAAAGTCAAAAAAGTAATCATTTTACCTCAAAATTATACTCTTCTATGAATCGTCCAATCTTTATACTGATGATGAAAGAAGATGAGTCAGCTATTAAATAGGGGGGCAAAAAAATGAATCATAAGGGTAAACGCAAGTTTTTAGTTTCGATCTGTCTTTTGTTAGCGGCTTTTGCAGTGCTAAGCGCATGTGGAGGTAATTCTAATTCGCCTAAAAGCTCAAACGCTGCCGGGTCTGAGGGTACGGCGGACAAGCAAGTGACCATTAAGTATTACAATTTTGACAGTGCAGCTCAAGAGGTTGGTACAAAAGCTATGCTGCAAGAATTTGAGAAAGAAAATCCGGATATTAAAGTTGAGCATGTCATTCTTGTTCCGGGTAATTCCTTGGAAATGTTGAAAAAGCTTGATTTTCTAATCTCTTCGGGTGAAGCGGTCGACGTCGTAAACGTTCCGAGCGCGTCAGCGGTTATCGAAAGAGCAACTAGAGGCGCGCTAGCTCCGCTGGATGAATATTATGCTGCCAATAATCTCGTTGCTGCGGATGAATATTTTGTTAATCCAAAAGTGGGCGACAAAACTTACGGCATGCAGATGTCTACAGGTTACCAGTTCATTCTATTGAATAAGGATGCCCTGGATGCAGCAGGCTTGCCAGTGCCGACATACGGTTGGACATGGGATGACTTCCGTGATTACTCCAAGAAGCTGACCAAAGGCGAAGGCGTGGATAAACAGTACGGTTCGTACTTCCATACATGGGAATTGTATATGAATGCTCCAGCCCAAACGGTGATGAAAGATCCTTTCCGTTATGATGATGGAACGACGATCTTGGCTGATCCAACGTATAAATACTTCTTCCAGCTGCGCAAAGACATGGAAACGGTAGATAAATCGGCTAAGCCTTATGCGGATGTTCTTGCATCGAAGCTTAACTATCGTACTGAATTTTTCAGTGAAAGTGCTGCGATGATTCTTTCCGGAAGCTTTATGATTCCTGACCCAGGAAATACGGAGCAATATCCGCATGATTTCAAAACGGCATTTGCTCCAGTTCCGCTTCCTCCTGCGAATGCGCAGCCAAAAGATTATGAAGGCGGTAAGTACTTTGTAGGTGGAGGGCATCTAGTAATGGGTGCGACTTCCAAGCATAAAGAAGCTTCGTTCAAATTAATGCGCTTTATGACAACAACTGATTCGGAATCAAGAAACGAATTCTCTGGCTGGAAAAAATCAGACCAAAACGTCGTACTTGATCGCTTGATTGGTGCAAACGCTGATAAATATGATGTTGAATCGCTTAAAAACACATTGTTTGGCCCTGAAATTAAATATTTGGATGCTTCACAAGTGGTAACGACAAGTACTGCTGATTTGACCAAAGTTATCGGAGATGGCTTTAGTAAGTTCATGCTTAGCAACGATTCCATTGACGATGTACAAGCATGGATGGTAAAAGAAGCGACGAGAATCATTGATGAGAAAGAAACAAAATAAAGTTAAGTGAATTGAAACCGAAATTGAGGAGCTTTGAGCAGTCTAGACATGGCTGCTGCAAAGCTCCTTTTTCTTGTGTCGAATCAGTGGCAACTTAGGAGTGCAAGGAAAGGGAGATGCAGCATGGCTAACTTATCATCATCATTATCAGTACCAACTGAGCAGCAGCGTCGTTGGCAGGATCTTGAACTCGGAATGTTTTGCCACTTTGGAATGAATACGTTTTGTGATCAGGAATGGGGCGATGGAAATGACTCGCCTTCTTTATTTAATCCGGCCCAGCTTGATGCCCGCCAGTGGGTGCGTACGGCAAAGGCTGCAGGCTTCCGATACTTCGTCCTTACGGCAAAACATCATGACGGCTTCTGTCTTTGGCCGACCGCTACGACTGATTATTCGGTTGCCTCTAGTCCTTGGAGAGAGGGCAAAGGCGATATCGTAAGGGATTGTGCAGATGCCTGCCGGGAAGAAGGAATTGGCTTTGGCCTTTATTTATCACCTTGGGATAGACATGAACCATGTTATTCCGATCCAGAAGCGTATGATCTCTTCTACGCTAGTCAGCTGGAGGAATTGCTAATGGGTTATGGTCCACTCGTTGAGATCTGGTTCGATGGAGCGGGCTCCGAAGGAAGAGAGTATGACTGGAAACGAATCATGAGCTTAATTAAGCAGCATCAGCCCGATGCCATGGTGTTTAATATGGGAGCACCGACGATCCGATGGGTAGGGAATGAGGATGGTCTTGCCCCTTATCCTTGCTGGAATACAGCTGAATCTGCTCGGGTAAGCATGTTTAGTGAAGGAGATCTGAAATGGCTGCCTGAAACACCTCGCTGGGTACCGGCAGAATGCGATGTCCCTATTCGAAAGGACCGATGGTTCTGGCATCCTGAGGAGGAGCATCTGCTGCTTTCCTTGGAGCAATTAATGGACATCTACTATCGGTCGGTTGGCCATGGTGCAACACTGCTTTTGAATGTAACGCCAGATAACCGGGGGCTTATGCCGGAGGCAGATGTGAACCGGGTTATTTCGTTTGGAAACGAGGTTCGTCGCAGGTTTGATCATCCACTTGCCGAGCTGTTTGGCGAGGGAGAGGTTATCGAGCTTGTGCTGCCTCGGAAACTTGTCATCGACCATATCATCACGATGGAAGATATCGCTTATGGAGAACGGGTACGGGACTATAAGATTGAGGTTCAAGCTGGCAATGAATGGATAGAAATGATCCGTGGGAGCGCAATTGGGCATAAAAAAATAGATTTCTTCCAACCAATTTCCACAGACAGAATACGTTTAACTGTACTTGAGTCGGTAGAGCGGCCAATAATAAAACGTTTTGCCGTGTTTAATAGCAATTAGATTCGATGTTAGCATTGGAAACTATAAAGGATGGGAGAGGAAACCATGAGTCAATTGGAGATTAGAGATGAGCAGTATTACTTGCATGGGGAGCCTTACCGTATCGTGTCGGGTGCCGTACACTATTTCCGTGTCGTGCCAGAGTATTGGATGGATCGTTTGCAGAAATTGCAGGCATGTGGATTTAATACAGTAGAAACTTACGTTGCTTGGAATGTGCATGAGCCGCAGGAAGGTCAATTTCAATTTGAAGGAATGGCAGACATCGTCCAGTTTATTGAGCTTGCGGGACAACTGGGCTTGCACGTGATTGTTCGTCCCAGCCCATTTATTTGTGCGGAGTGGGAATTTGGAGGATTGCCGGCATGGCTATTGAAAGAGAGCGATATGCAGCTTCGCTGTTCGGATAGTGCCTATTTGGCGAAGGTAGATCGATATTACGATGTATTAATTCCTAAGCTTATTCCACTGCTCTCTACGCAGGGTGGGCCGATTCTTGCGGTGCAGGTAGAAAATGAATATGGCAGCTACGGCAATGATACCTCCTATTTAACCTATATTCGAGATGGGCTTGTACAAAGAGGGATAGACGTGCTGCTCTTCACTTCTGACGGACCTACTGACGAGATGCTGCTCGGCGGCACGATAGATGATGTTCATGCAACAGTGAATTTTGGATCGCGAGTTGCGGAATCGTTCGGAAAGTATCGGGAGTATAGAGAAACAGAACCGCTTATGGTTATGGAGTTTTGGAATGGATGGTTCGATCATTGGATGGAGCCTCACCATGTTCGTGATGCAGCTGAAGTGGCTGACGAATTGGATAAAATATTGGAGAGTGGTTCATCGGTTAATCTTTATATGTTCCATGGCGGAACGAATTTCGGATTTTACAATGGCGCCAATCATATTAAAACGTATGAGCCTACGGTAACTAGCTATGATTATGATGCACCGCTGAGTGAGTGGGGGGATGTGACGAGCAAGTATGAGGCGGTTCGCAGCGTGTTTGCTAAGCACGGCATCGAGCCAGGTTGTGAGATGCCGCAGCCGATTCCTAAATATTCATACGGCAAAGTGACACTGTCAGAGAGCGCGACACTGCTTGATAATTTGGACCAAGTATCAGAGCCAGTAAAATCGACATTCATACAGCCTATGGAGAAATTCGATCAGGCGTACGGTTTTATTTTGTATTCGACATGGGTAAAAGGACCTCGATCTGGGCAGAAGCTGCATATTCAAGAGGTTCGTGACCGAGCGCAAGTATTTTTAGATGGCAAGTTATTAGGTGTGATGGAGCGCTGGGACCCTAAGCCCTTAGATATTAGCATTCCGGAAAATGGGGCAAGACTCGATATCCTTGTCGAGAACATGGGGCGAATCAATTACGGTCCTCGACTTCGTGATCCGAAGGGGATTACCGAAGGAGTGCTCCTTGATAATCAATTTCTATACAATTGGACGATTCGGACGCTTCCCCTTTGTCCTGATTCTCTATCGTCTGTCCGCTACGAGACAACGAAAGAACATGATTTACGTGTAGAAACTCCGGCATTTTACAAAGGTTCCTTTGAGGTAGAAGAGATCGGGGACACTTTTTTAAGATTTGATGGTTGGAATAAAGGCGTAGCATGGATTAATGGCTTTAATCTGGGACGGTACTGGGAGATTGGGCCTCAGCGTGCGCTTTATATCCCAGGGCCTTTGCTACGGAAGGGACGCAACGAGATTGTTCTTTTTGAGCTGCATGGCTTCTTGACTGAGCCTGTAATCACGCTTAGCGACCAGCCTGATTTAGGGGAATCCGCAGCGGTGGATGACCGGGTGTTGAATTTTGTGCAAGATGAGCAAACAACCTAAATCGAGCTTTTTCCCTAGGCTTCGCCAATGAAGTAAATCAGAGGGTGTTCCAAAAGCAATAAGCTTCAGGGGCACCCTCCAACAAACCTAGCCGTTTCGCACACTGTAAGAACCTATGTGTGTTTATTGCTCCATTTCCCGCCTCGACCATACGCCTCAGCTACTCTATAAGCGCATATATGTTCTTACAGACCACAAACCTAGCCGTTTCACAAGCTGTAAGAACCTATGCGTGCTTATTGCTCCATTTCCAGCCTTGACCATACGCCTCAGCAACCCTGTAAGCGCATATATGTTCTTACAGACCACAAACCTAGCCGTTTCGCACATTGTAAGAACCTATGTGTGCTTATTGCTCCATTTCCCGCCATGACCATATGCTTCAGCAACTCAATAAGCGCATATATGTGCTTACAGACCACAAACCTAGCAGTTTCGCACACTGTAAGAACCTATGTGTGTTTAGCTCCATAACCCGCCTCGATTATACGTCAAAATTCACTTGCCCGCCATTTGCTTAAGTGAGCATCAACAGACCCAAAAGAGAAAGATGCCATCATAGCTTCTGTTTGACCTTATTTTTGGTGCTAAACGAATGATCGATACAATCATTTTCGCCGCAGTTCCTCTTTTACATATTGCATGAAAAGATTTTTGGATGATGAATTATACTCCGTGTTACGTAATTGCAGCAGACCGACCGGAATGGATGAATCCTTAAGTTCGACGTGTATTTTCACGACATTCGTGGGTAACACTGTGGAATCTAGAACGGCTCCAACGGAAGGAATTCGCTGAACGAATCCGGGAATTGCCGAGATTTGACTCACCGTATATAGAAAAGGGGTTTCGGTGTAATGGGAATATTGCTTAGCTAACCGCAGATAATACAAGCAGGTATTTCCTCCAACGATCATCTGATAGTTAAGCAGTTCTTCAAAGGGTACTATTCCCTTTCTTTCAGCCAAGGGATGGTTGTTCGCTACAATGAAGGAAATATTCTCGTTATATAGAGGTTCAAAGCTAAATGAAGAAAAATCGGTAGGCTCTCCGCATATGGCAAAGTCCAGTTGTTTCTGGAGTACCGCTCGTGACAAGGAGTCGGTGTTCCCACTGACAAAGTGACATGATACTTTTGGTTTAAGTTCCTGGAATTGTCGCAGAGAGCTTGGCAGCACATGCTCGAATATCGATGCTAGCCCTCCGACGCGCAGGGAGCCGATCTCCTCTCTTTGCAAAGCTTTCGCTTGCTCAGTTACATGGTTCCAGTGTTGAATGAGCTTGTCAATTTCCACGGCAAAAATTTGTCCAGAAGCTGTTAACTCTGCATCCCATCCCCGTTTAAATAGCTGGATGCCCATTTCCTTCTCCAGCCGCTGGACTTGATTCGTAATCGTAGACTGCGCGTAATTCAATTTAGCGGCCGCCTTAGTGAAGTTTCCTTCTTGAATAATCGTTCGAAACGTAATTAGTTCCTTTAAGTCCATAGCACATATCTCCATCGGTATAATTGAATTAAAATATCATTTTATTCAATTATACAAATAAATTAGYGGGGAGTAAAATTAAGTTATCCCATAGAAGGAGTGATATAACATGCCATTCATCAGAGTAAGTTACATGGAAAACCAATATGGGAAAGAGCAGATACCCATCATAAGCCAGGCCATTATGAATGCACTAATTCAGCATTTTAACGTACCGGAAGATGATTGCTTTCAAGTTTTCCATTCACACAAAGAAAGCGAGTTTTATTTTAGCCGGAATTACTTAAATATAGAGCGAAGTGACGGGCTGCTCTATATTCAAATTACGCTCAAATCGGGAAGAAGCATCGAGCAGAAAAAAAGCTTTTACGCAAAGTTAGCCGAGCTATTATCAAATACGCTTAACATGAGGAAAGAAGACGTTTTCGTCGTACTGGTCGATACGGAATTTGAGGACTGGTCATTCGGTAACGGCATTGCACAAATGATCGAATGTCCAGACAACAAGGGGGAGGCATAAGAATGAAGCATCGAAAAATCAAATCAACTGCCCGAGAATCGTTTGGGGATATTGCACCTGCTTTTGTGCGATATTCGGAAGAAGTACTCTTCGGGGACGTGTGGAGAAGAGAACAATTATCGCTTCGGGAACGCAGTCTCCTTACGATATCAGCACTAGTCGCCGGTGGACTTACAGAACAGCTTTCTTATCATCTCCGCCTTGCAAAAGAGAACGGTCTGACCGAAGAAGAACTGATCGAAGCGTTGACCCATCTCGCGTTTTACGCTGGATGGCCGCGAGCCGCGTCGGCGATTCAAGTTGCGAAGGAAGTATTCGAGGTGAACACATAAAGACGGAACACGCCAATTCGGGCGTGTTTTTTTGTGTATATGGATGTCCATGGGTTCACTAGAATCATGATATACTAAAGCTTATTAATAGATAAGTTGAAGCCTAAGAGGAGGACACTAGCATGTCGGCTGTGACCTTTTACCGCGAGGATTCGCTGCCTTTTTTGGAAGCAAAGCGATGTATGAGGAGCGATCTTGCTTATCAAAAGCATTTCCATATGGATGACCGGGTGTTAAATTTTGTGCAAGATGAGCAGACAACCTAACGGTAAGAGGTTTTATCTTGAGGCAGTTTAAGGCCAGCATGTGGTTAACTACCTTGTTATCCTGCACATATGCAGTAACTTATTCCTTATAAGCGTGTATACCTCACCTATCCTGTATATTTGCAATAAAATGTTGAAAACTTCAATGGTTAGCTAACTAATCGGTCTCTATGTTGTATGGTGTGCAACATAGACGCCTATCCGCATCGCATACAAGCCTCTACCCTGCATATATGCAGGATAGAATCGATTGGTGAGCTTGAGTGTGAAGTATATTTGGTTCTACTTGCTGTATATACACATTAGCGAAAAGGGTCTGTTCTAAAGGTAGCTACAGCTACTTTCGGGATAGACCCTCTCTCTTTGACGATAACTATTGGCAGCGGTAGACTTTGAGAGGGGACAAATGGGTTGACAAGATAAAAGGAAAATTAATTGAATAGATCAAAACTTTACTCTTGATGAAAAAATATTCAAGGAGTACAATTTTTTCAATATAATCAGGGGAGATTGACTATAAATAAATCTTTTACCTGATTTGATGAAAAAAGAGGTGGAATTGTCTTGGACATAACAAAGTTTTGTGAGGGTATTAGGCTTAACGAGGCTGCTCGGCGGCAAGTATATGCGTATCCTATGAAGGAAGAGGAGTATAGTCAATATAAACAACATTTTCTTTCAGATCGATATTCATTTTTTGAAAACGTAAAGCAAACAACAGATTATCGGAAATTGTTATTGTATTTATTTGTTAGATTTGCTGTCGATGCGTATCAGGAATACCAGATACGAGGGATTAGTGATCAATATTATTATGATACCTTCTCAGATATTCAGATCTGGTGTTTAAACTGCAAGCGAGATTTTAATGAATACGGAATCGAGGAATATAATTGGCTGCAGGAGCATGTTCAGCTTCGTTTATTCCGATTGGGCAGATTGCAATTTCAGCCTTTTGCTATAGATCGTGATTTAGAGGTAGAAGGACAAAAAATATTTAAAAATCAAATTGTGCTTAATGTACATATTCCACAAGGCGAACCTCTTTCTCAACAGGGCGTAGAAGAGTCCTTTGAATTAGCCAGAGTTTTTTTTAGAGGAATATCTCCAGTGTACATTTGTCATTCGTGGCTGCTTTATCCGGATTTAAATAAGATTTTAAGTCATGGCTCCAATATATTGCAGTTTCAAAAGCATTTTTACATCTATGATATCGATGAGGCTTCAAGGGAAGCAGAGCAAAGAATATTCAACCGATTAAGTGCAGACCCATTCAGTTATGAAGAGGAAACAAGCTTACAGCGCAGTGCGAAAGCATTTCTAGTTGCTGGGAACAACCTAGGAAGCGGTTTTGGAATTAAGCTGGACTAAGAAAAATTCAATTGTGAAACTCCATCATACGCTACTAAGAAGAACACGCCAATTCGGGCGTGTTTTTTTGTGTATATGGATGTCCATGGGTTCACTAGAATCATGATATACTAAAGCTTATGAAATTTAAGTTGAAACCTAAGAGGAGGGCACAAGCATGTCAACTGTGACCTTTTACCGCGAGGATTCGCTGCCTTTTTTGGAAGCAAAGCGATGTATGAGGAGCGATCTTGCTTATCAAAAGCATTTTCATGAGGAATATTCGATTGGACTTATAGATGAAGGTGAAACAAGCGCATGGTGCGATGGAACGCTGCTTCAGGTTGAAGCGAGAAGGGTCATTAGTTTTCCGCCGAAAATGATGCATGCTTGTCATCCTCTTGATGATATGGAGTGGCAGTACAAGATGCTTTTCATCAAGCCCGAATGGTTTCAAGGCCTTAATCATACAGAGCTTGGCCAGCTTGATATCCMGTACTTGCTGGAAGAGGGTAAAAATAATGTTTGTCGATTGCAAATAAACCGGACGATGGAGGCACTTATTAGCAAAGGTACTCCGCTTGAAATCGAAACGGCTTTAATTGAGCTGGTACAAGCACTCGTTAGTCAGAATACGGAAGATCTTGAACATGAATCACAGCGTAAACAGGATCAAAAGTACGTCAAACTGATAAAAGAGTATTTGCATGCTCATTTTGATGAAAATGTTACGTTGGAGCAGCTGGAGAATGAAGCGGGTATTAGCAGATTTCATCTTGTTCGTCTATTTAAGAAATGGAGTCATCTGCCTCCGCACGCTTATCAGATTTTGCTGAGAATCAATCATGCAAAGCTGGAATTGACCAAGCAGCGACCAATATCCGAAATTGCAGCAGAAGTGGGCTTTTATGACCAGAGTCACTTTTCTAAAGCATTTGTCAAAATCGTTGGGGCAACGCCGCAAAAATATGCTTTGTCTATTTGAAATGGAGCAATTTTATACAATACCGCTGCCTGTCTAGCCTGTAAACTTAGATTTACTTGAATGAAGGAGTGGTAGAACCATTATGCATAACAGATCAGACTTAGAAAAACAATTTACAGCTTCGCTCAAATCTATCGCTCGTCGTTCTGACCTAAAGTCATATGTGGAGCAAACGCCACAGCTTAACCAAATGCTGCGACGTGCAGCTGCGCGGTATGTAACCAGTGAAGCAAGGCAAGATGGAGTTGATGCAGCAAGCGAGCTTTCCGCCAAAGGATACGCGGTATCACTTGAGTATATCGGCGAGAATACAGCTGATGTCGCTGAGTGTGAGGCAGCAGTTACAGAAATGATGACTCTCATCCATGAAGCTCGGAAAAATGAGCTCTCCGCACGATTATCATTTGATCTATCACATATCGGGCTCTCGCTGGATACGGAGCTTGCTTATTCGAATCTTATGAATTTAGCTGGGCAGGCGCAGAAAGCTGGCGTTGAACTATTCATTAGTATGGAAGAGTCCTCAAAGACGGACAGAATACTGACTATATTTGAGCGAGCAGCTTCTATTTATCCTAATGTCGGCATTACGTTACAGGCGCATTTGAAAAGAACACCGCAGGATTTGGCAGCTATTGCCTCACCTAGCCGTATCCGCATCGTCAAAGGTGCGTATCAAGAATCCAGTGAATACTCGTTACCTCGTTCTCCTGCGCTAAATGATCGTTATGTTGAACTTGTAGAGAGCGCGCTCCGCCAAGGACACCGTGTATCGATCGCTACCCATGATGAGTCTATTATTGAACAACTTCTTAATCAAGGAGTGGGATCAAGCTCTAATGCTGAGTTTGAAATGCTGTATGGTATTCGTCCAGATTTGAGCAGCAAGCTGAAAGCAGCAGGACATCCGATCAGGATTTATCTTACTTATGGACATGAATGGTATTTGTACTTGTGCCATCGCATTGCGGAGTACCCGCCGAATCTTTTTCAAGCTGTCATAGATACGGTAAGTCATGAGGGAGTCCAGCCTGTGCAGTCGTATGAGTGAAGGAACTGATTGGAGTGATGTTTTCGCGTGAGAGCATATATGCTGAAGTACACTATTTAATGATCGTAAAACGCTTGAATTTCCGAGCGTTTTTTTGTTTTTTTGCTTGTTTATAGAAAAATGAGCACCTAAGGAAATTTATTTTAATGTTTGGGAGGTTTTGGGTACATTGGTCTAGAATTGTAGATATAAGTAGTTCTCAAGTCTATGTTTTAATTGTACACTAATATAACTTTCGCTTGATAAACGAACTGGAGAAGCCATAATGATAATTAATAATAACCCATCTGCTATTAACGCTCATAATAGTTTAAAGAAAAATAATATCCAAACGTCTAAAGCATCGGAAAAGCTGTCTTCGGGTCTACGCATTAATCGTGCAGCTGATGATGCAGCAGGACTAGCCATTTCAGAGAAGATGAGAGCTCAAATCAGAGGGTTAGATCAAGCCTATAAAAACGTTCAAAATGGGATTTCACTTATTCAGACTGCTGAAAGCGGATACCAGGAAATAACGGATATCATTCAACGACAAAGAGAATTGATTATTCAAGGCATGAATGATACGAATACGTTTGAGGACAAGCAGAAAATTGACCAAGAAATTCAACAGCTTAAAGAAGAAATAAATAAAATTGCTACCCAAACGGAATTCAATACCATTAATCTTTTGGGACGAGATGACTTTCAAATATTAGCCGACCGTTCAAGTCATACGATTAAAGTAAATACATCGGGACCGTTTCTTCCAACGACTATAATTAATGAACGGACAACATCCTTTTTTCCTATTGGTATGACTGAGGTTCCCGTAACCGCTCAATCTTCGAATACAAGTACAACGATCGGTAACGTTAACAATTTTAGCGCTTCAGTCACACCTATTACTTCACCTGATGGACGTGAGGGGTATAACAATTATGAAAAAAATGAACATATCCATACAGAGACAACAACTACAGGTACCTATTATTATGGAAGAGAACTAGTCAGCGATCCTAGATATAAAGAGCTTGATATTAAGCATCTTTCCATTAACAATGTGTTTTTTCAGACTGAGCTTATTCCAAGTGGAACGACAGCTGGACAGTACCCTGATTTTGGTGGATTTGAAGATCGTTTCATAACAGTGGAAATAAACGGTATGTCTCATACCCTTGATAACTTTACTTTAACGAGTTCGACTATAACTTCGAGCGCGATTACAGCTGTTTATGAAAAAGATGGTATTGAAATCGAAAAGATTATGTCGACGGATGGGTCGGCTTTTAAAGCAGAGTTTAAAATTAAAAATCATTCCGGTGTAGATGATAAACAAATCAAATTTAGTGCTGGTTTTAAGCCGGAATACGACGGATCATATAATATTTCGTCCTCCAGCGGAGTTCCCACAGGCGTTACTGCTAATCAAACGGAAATACCGAGTTCAGGAACTGTGTTTGAACTATCAAACGATCTTGTGAATTATGATTTTTCATTCCTGAATGGCGGAAGCTACGTTAAGCCTAATACATTAACAACGGGAAGCGATATTTTGCAATCGGATAACTTAGGTCCTAATGTCATCACTCCGACATGGGAAACGGCGGATCTTGATGATGGCGCTGTTTTGGAATTTGGCATTGTGCTAAATCATTTTAATTTTAAGAAAGATGTTTACCTCGTAACGAATAAAACGACAAGTCAAATTGATTCAATTATTGAAACGGTTACTACGGACATAACCGATGTTGACTATATTCCGCCTCGACTTGATATTCAAATCGGGGCAAACGAAAATCAATCGATAATTATTCCCCTTTTCAGTGTGAAGCTGGAAGGATTGGGTATTGCCAATATGTCTATTTTACCGCCGGCCATACCTAGTGAATCGCTAGCTCAAGCAGATCATGCCATAACAAGAGTTACAAACTATAGAACGATTTATGGAGCATTGCAAAATCGATTAGAACACACAGCGAACAACTTAGGAAATTATGCCGAAAATTTAACCGCAGCAGAATCACGAATACGTGATGCTGATATGGCAAAAGAGATGATGGATTTAACCAAATCGCGTATTCTGAATCAAACAGCACAAGCTATGCTCGCTCAGGCTAATCAGAATCCACAGGCAATTTTACATTTGTTCCAGTAACACGAAACCTACCTTTATGGTAGGTTTTTCATGTTGTTAGGGCATCTGCATTTTCGCTATTGGTTGTTGTGGATTGGTTAAATGGCTGCCGCATGGCAGGAGGATTGCTTTTAAGAGGATAAGGCATGAAAGAGCAGCAGTGAAAATAGTTTTCTCATGGATCGAGCGCCAATTTTGTTCATTAGATTTGATAGATGATTTTTGACCGTCTTTTCACTGATCACGCATTTTTCGGAGATCTCGCGATTAGTAAAACCATAAACAACGGAAAGGATGAGAATTTCTGATTCACGCTGTGTCAGCCGATAACGAGTTGCAAAACTTTGCATTACAGAATCTAATCTTCGAATTAGAAAATCGTTAACATCTTCATTTTCTATATCGTAATTATTATTAAATATCGCTTCATGTGACGGTTTCTTAACTTCATAGGAGAGTTTCACTATTTATGCTTACCTTCTAGTATTAAGCGGATTGAGAAAAACACACTTAAAATGAGAAGCAAACAACCGATTGCGTTCCATACGATCAAAAGCATTTCTACAAGTCTCCCTTGAACTTTTTTACTCCCACCTGCAGAAAAAAACATTGCCACTCCTAATTGTTTATCCAACTTTTCTCATTATAAATAATACGAAAGGCTTATTCTAGATGAAGAAGATCATTAGAAAATCGCTTTTTCGTCATTTTTCGACTGCTTTTGCCTCGAACATATGACTTAAGTCATGTTTATGATAAAATAAATGGTAAATCTATCATCCCACTCGGGGGCAATACTATGGATGTACAATTAAATAACAAAATGACTCACATCTTGTTCATCATTGTAATAGGAGCGACGATTTGCTTATTGTTACATACGAGCAAGCTATCTGCTTTACTTTTATTGCTGGTATGTACGTATATAACGATCGTCTTCATTCGAAATTACATCCTAAAGATTAACCTAGAAGGATGGATAGGCATATTGAGCTTATCTATTCAATTAATCTTGGCATCTGTTATATCAATAGGGTCGGACAGCTTTTTTGCACAAATTTATATTTTAATTCTCGTTGGAGAATTCAGCTTTTATCACAGCAGAAAACTGTCCATTATCTTTACTACGTTGAGCTATACTAGTTTTGTACTAGGACTTTTGGTTTATCGCCAATTCCCGCCCTTTAAAGAAATAGCTTATATGTTGCCTCGTATCATCGACTACTTTGCAATTTTTGGGATAAGCCTCCTTGCAAAAGTTGCTTTTCAGCAAAAAAATCAGTTGGCCAAAGACAATGAACAGCTGCGAATCGCATCCATTGAGTTAGCAAAGAAAACACAATTACAAGAGCGGACTAGAATATCCCGTGAAATTCATGATTCCGTTGGACATACGTTGACATCAGCGTTAGCCGGCCTGCAAACAGCAGCACATGCGATTGAGAAAAATAATTATGCGATTGCAAAAGATATGATCAATAGAACAAAAGAATATATTCACAATGGCTTGGATGATGTGCGAAGCTCGGTACAGCTGCTGCATGAACATGTTCTAGATCAGCCTTTTATACCTGAGCTTATTAAGCTGATCGATGAAACGAAGAGACAAACTCAGGTGGAAATTACATGCGAGATTGATGCAGCATTGCCTGAACTGCTGCCAATAGTCGAGATAACGATTTATCGGGCATTGCAAGAAGGCCTTACTAATGGAATTCGGCATGGTTGCAGTACCCATTTTGAGTTTTCGCTAACTCATCGTGATGGGCAGGTCCGGTTTATTTTATCCAATAATGGAAAAGTTCCTTCGCAATTTGTTCATGGTTTTGGTTTGAAAGCGATGAATGAGCGAGTAAAGGAAATTGGCGGAGAATTGACGATTTTGAACGAGCGTGCTGCCGATGGTGTAGCGCTAGACATAAGCATACCTATTCAGACGAAAACGATAGAGCGGAGGGAGCAAATTGTCTAAAAGAACGATTGTGATAGCAGACGATCAGCCCTTAATTCGCGATGGTTTGGCAGCTATTTTAAGTATGGAGGATGAATACTTAGTTGCAGCTACAACGGGTGATGGGTTGGCAACGATAGCGCAAGTAAGATTGCACCGTCCTGAGCTGGTTTTAATGGACATCCATATGCCGAAGTTGGATGGTTTGGAAGCAACAAAAAGAATCAAAACGGAGTTTCCGGATACGAAAGTGCTCGTTCTGACAACGTTCGAGGATGAAGAATACATATGGGAAGCGATACGGCATGGAGCTAGCGGCTTTTTAGTTAAAGGGGTTGAGACTAAGAAGCTTCTCTCTACGATTCAGGATTGTTTAGAGGGGAGAATCAATTATCCCAGTCGCATTCAGCAACGTCTTGTACAGGCTCTTAACTTTCCAGAACAGTTTGAACAAGGATCACCCCAAGAAATTTCCGAGCCTTATTCAATCGAGCAGCCTGATGATATGCTGATTGGTTTGTCCACACAGGAACGAAATATTGTAATGCAATTGAAACAAGGGAAGTCGAATCAAGCTATCGCTTCTGAATTGTTTTTAACGACGGGTACAGTAAAAAATTATTTGAGTGCGATTTACAAAAAACTGAAGGTTTCCAGCCGAACGGAAGCAATCGCATATCTTCATCATTCTTCGGGAACATCATCACCCCCGAGTTCTACATAGTCGATTGCCGAAAAAGCTGATTTTGGGATAGCCCGAAGTCAGCTTTTTTGTGTAGTCGTACGATGTATTTTATGATGCGGCGCATGCTTATTTGTTTAGTTTTTTTCGAAACCATAATCCCGTTCGACCTTGCAAACTCTTGTTTTGTAGCTGCTATACCAATCCGCTATTCCTTGTTGCTGTGCGACCAAATGCCGTTCATTTTGTTTCCATTTTTGAATCGCTTCAAGGGATTCCCAATAAGACACGGTAATGCCTAGCCCTTCTCTCGCACTTTCTACACCAAGATAACCCGGTTGAACGGATGCAAGCTTCACCATTTCATCTGCCATTTCCTTGTATTGGTTCTCAATTGCTGTTCGTTCTGATGTAAATATGACTGCATAATAAGGCGGTTGTGGCGTTTTAGCAATTTCACTCATGATTTGCCTCCTTGAATTTATTTATATAAAGTTTAAAGAAAATAATTATACAGTTGTTCTTATCGAAAATAAACAACAGAATGAGCAGAAATCAATATGTGTATTTTGAAAAACATAACGTTTGTGCTATCATAGTTTCTTCCGAATATTAGATTGATGGTAGCAAATGATTACATATTCCTACACAAATGAGTATTCGAGCAATCACATCAATAGATGAAATTATATTGTTATTAATTCCTTGCCTTGGGAAGTATAACTATGAATGGATTCTTAGAACGACATCGAGAGGGTAACAAATGGAGCAAATGATTCAAGATTTAATTGTTATTGTGAATGATTTTTTATGGTCGAAGCTGTTGATTGTTATGCTTATTGCAATTGGCCTTTACTTCACCCTGCGGTCAAATGTACTGCAATTGCGTATGTTAAAGGAAATGTTCCGTCTGCTGTTTGAGTCCACAAGCGGTCCGCGCGGCAGCATTTCACCATTTCAGGCGTTTTGCATTAGTATGGCAGCTCGTGTAGGAACAGGGAATATTACTGGAATCGCTATCGCGATCGCGTTAGGTGGACCAGGGGCTGTGTTCTGGATGTGGATCATCGCCATTATTGGTTCAGCCTCAAGCTTCGTAGAAAGTACGCTTGCTCAGGTTTACAAGATTAAGGACGGAGAGAGCTTCCGCGGAGGCCCAGCTTATTATATGCAAGCGGGTTTAAAGAAGCGGTGGATGGGCGCCTTATTTGCGATCTTAATTACGTTGTCCTTCGGGCTCGTATTTAATGCTGTGCAGTCGAACACGATTACGATTGCTTTTGAGAACTCTTTTGGCACCAATCGACTGGCAGTGGGATTGATTATGACAGCGATATTTGCTGTTATCATTATTGGCGGTGTTAAGCGGATCGCCAAGCTATCCGAATATATTGTGGTTGTGCTGGCGGTTTTGTATATTGGGGTAGCTCTTACGATTGTTGTGATAAATATTGCAGATATGCCGGCAGTGCTTGCTTTAATTGTAAAAAATGCGTTCGGAATAGAACAAGTAGCCGGCGGCTCACTTGGCGCAGCGCTTATGCATGGCGTAAAACGCGGTTTATTTTCTAACGAAGCAGGGATGGGCAGTGCTCCCAATGCTGCAGCTACCGCAACGACCAGTCATCCGGCGAAGCAAGGCTTGATCCAAGCGCTTGGTGTTCTGTTTGACACCTTAGTCATTTGTACGAGTACAGCCTTTATTATTTTGCTGTCAGGCGTGTATGAACAGCAGGGATTAGGCGGAATTGAACTCACGCAAGCAGCTCTTAGCGTGCATATGGGTTCATGGGCATCAGGCTTCCTAGCGATCATGGTTTTTCTGTTCGCGTTTAGCACATTGATGGGCAATTATTATTATGGGGAAACAAATATTGAGTTTCTCAACACCAGTAAAGTCTGGTTATGGCTATACCGCATTTGTGTGCTGGCGATGGTCATTTTCGGGTCGGTTGCCAAAGTGCAGCTTGTCTGGGATTTAGCAGATTTGTTCATGGGACTGATGGTGGTGGTCAATCTCATCGCCATTACTCTTTTATCACGAATCGCCTTTGATGTGCTGCGGAACTATATGCAGCAGAAGAAGGCAGGGCGTGATCCGCAATTTGTGAAGAGCAGCGTCAAAGGTTTGGAAGACGTGGAATGCTGGGATGACTGAGACCCGCAAATGTTGCACAACGATAAATAAAAGGAGTGTCCTACAGGTCAGAAGTAATGACTTGTAGGGCACTCCTTTTTGTATTTATAGTCATCATCAATCACTTTTCTCTTTGCAATATGATGAAGCTCGCAGATGATAAATGCTTATGTTTTTGTTCGATAATACGCTCAACTTTGTAGTTGCTATAGGCTTTCAAATGATTTAAAATATCCCGATCTCGAATCGTCGGCACGACGTTTGGCTCGTCGGCGCTTGTAATTCGTGTATATAAAATGACATACTCCGCCTCACATGAGAAAATGTCGTTTAACGTTTTGTTGAAATCATGGTCATCCGTAATATGGTAAAGAACGTCTAAACAAACGACGAGCTCGCATGTTAGATAACCATGGTTAACGAAGTGTCGAGGGTTGTAGGCGAGAAAGCTTTTGGAGCGATCACCGGCAAATCTTTGCGCGCAAATATCGATGGAGGAATTGGCTACGTCCAAACCTAAATACTGTTCATAGCTCATTAATGATATTTGGTTTCCATCCCCGCATCCGAATTCGATTACCTTTTGAATCCCATGTTCGCTTATAAAAGAATTAATTACCTCCGCTTTAAAGTCCGCCAGCACACCGTAAGAGCCGCTGCCTGATGTGCCGCCTTGGGAGTAATTGTTGTCCCAATACGTCTTATAGTCAAATGGCGTCTTTTGTTCTTCGGTCATGTTGATCATTAGCCTCCTTTTATTTCATCCATTTCCTTGGCATCCACCATTATATGTATAACAGCTTTTAAGTGAACCGAAGCAAAGTCCTTATAATAGAAAACAACAAAATACTCTAAAAATAATAAAGTAGAAAACTAATAATGTGTTTTTAGTTGTTATTAGTTGTTTTTATGTTGACTTTGTAAAAGTTGGTGAGTATGATAAACATGGAAATCATGAGCCGGATTGGGGCAGCACTTAATTCATATAGAAGAGGAGAAATGATGAATGGAGAAAATAGCACGGGTGTTCATTATAGGTTGGGATGGAGCAGGAAATTTTGTGAAAGATGCGCATACACCTAATTTGGATCGATTAATTCGTACAGGTACGTTCACATTTGACGCTCAAACGGTCTCACCAACGATTAGTGCGCAATGCTGGGGATCGCTTCTTCACGGAGTAGGTCCTGAAAAACATGGTCTTACGAATGATATCGCCAGTGAACATACGTTTCCCGAGCAATCGCAATATCCTTCCATTTTTCGAATCGTTCGGGATAACATGCCAGATGCCAAAATGGCGGCGTTCAGCGTCTGGAATCCAATTAACGATGGCATTATCGAATCGACGATCGATGTGCATAAAGTATCGATGAATGACCGTGAGCTTTCGCTTGCGGCTGCTGAATATATTAAGGGGAATCCCGATGTGTTGCTGATGTTTATCGGCTTAGACTTGCCCGATGGAGCGGGGCACCAGCATGGATTCAATACACCTGAGCAGCTGCTTGCCATAGAAGAGACGGACGAAAGTACAGGAATCATATTACAAGCCATTGAAGAGACGGGGCTTCTGAAAGACAGCTTGATTATTGTCGTTTCCGATCATGGGGGCGGCGGAGAGCAGGCTTATCAGCATGGCAGCGATCACCCACAGGACAAAACGATCTTCTGGGGCTGCACTGGCCCTGGAATTAAACATAATGCCACGCTTCAAGGTGAGCTTATGATTACAGA
Source organism: Paenibacillus sp. 2TAB26 (assembly GCF_052115145.1). Taxonomy (NCBI): domain Bacteria; kingdom Bacillati; phylum Bacillota; class Bacilli; order Caryophanales; family Paenibacillaceae; genus Paenibacillus; species Paenibacillus sp. 2TAB26. The sequence continues at coordinate 59,480 of NZ_JBFRGC010000010.1, read as the reverse complement.
TACGGCGGCAGTTGTTCTCCACGCACTAGGGCTGAATGCAAGAAGCTGGGAAGCCAAGCTGCCTGAAGGCCTTTTTAATCCTTGATCTTATTTATTCAAAAGCTGAGCTTACCCAATAAACAGCGCGCCCTTAACTACGGAACGCGCTGTTTTTTTTGGGGATATAGACAAATCATTACTAAATTCGTAATAAAAGAAGAGCTGTTTTCGCTAAAATAGGTGGCTTTGTGAGTGAATCTGACAACATAAACAAGGGCATACAATCTCCACTTTAGAACTGCGAAAATTGCAAAAATAAGTCATTTAAAATAATAATTAACTGCTGTTGACTTCCTTCTAACGAGGAGGTAATATAATTTTTACAACATTGTATACGCTTACATTTTAAATAAATTTGTGAATACATATAGTAAGGAGGAGGTGTGTTTATAATTATCAGAAAATTCAAACAACATTTTGAAGTATCTAATTTTTTTACGATGGGGAGTGAGCCGAATGCAAAAAAAAGAATGTGTAGCGATGCTGCTTGCAGGCGGTGAAGGAAAAAGATTAAGCCATCTCACGTCTAAGCTAGCAAAGCCAGCTGTGCCTTTCGGCGGCAAGTATCGGATCATCGATTTCACGTTAAGCAATTGCAGCAACTCAGGTATTCATACGGTTGGGGTACTGACTCAATATCAACCGATGGTACTGAACTCTTACATAGGAATAGGCAGCTCATGGGATTTGGATCGAAAAAATGGCGGGGTTACCGTGCTTCCTCCATTTATGGAGCAACGAGGCGGCAGCTGGTATAAAGGGACGGCGCATGCGATCTATCAAAATATTCATTATCTCGAACAATATGATCCTGAATATGTTTTAGTTATTTCCGGTGATCACGTATATAAAATGGATTACTCCCTCATGCTCGAGCAGCACAAGGCACGGAAAGCGGATGCTACGATCGCCGTAATTGAAGTCCCATTACATGAAGCAAGCCGATTCGGCATTATGGATGTGGACCATGAAGATCGAATTATTGAATTTGAGGAAAAGCCGAAGCTGCCCAAAAATAATCTCGCCTCCATGGGCATATATATTTTTACTTGGGATGTATTAAAAAAGAAACTAATTGCAGATGCGCAGGACCCGGCATCAAGCAATGACTTTGGCAAAGACATTATTCCATCGATGCTCTACAGCAGCCATTCTATTTTTGCCTATCGTTTTAGCGGATATTGGAAGGATGTTGGCACCGTTGAAAGTCTATGGGAAGCACATATGGACCTTCTTCTTGAAAATCCACCGTTTACGCTTCATGACGCGAAGTGGCGAATTTATGCTAAAAACCCTAACAAGCCTCCGCATCATATCGCATCTACCGGCAAAGTGACAGGCTCCTTAGTGAATGAAGGATGTATGGTTTTTGGGGAAGTAGATCATTCCGTACTCTTTTACGGTGTTCATGTTGGGGAAGGCAGCCTCATCAAAGACTCGGTTATTATGCCGGACGCAAAGATTGGGAACAATGTCACGATTCATAAAGCGATCATCGGCTCGGGCACTGTCATTCAAGATGGCGCGATTGTAGGCAGTGCGGGTGATGCGGCTGAAATCACTCTAATCGGTGAAAACATGGTCATTTCTTCTCAATTGATATAGGAGTGAATGCGATGAATAATGTTCTAGGTGTCATCAATCTTAGCATTAACCAGCCGCTCTTGCATGAACTGACCTACTCAAGAGCGACTGCGACGGTACCTTTCGGCGGCAGATATCGATTGATTGATTTTGTATTATCGAATATGGTGAATTCCGGAATTAACAATGTGGCAGTACTCGCTCATAACAATTACCGTTCCATCATTGACCATTTGGGCTCTGGGAAAGAGTGGGATTTGGATCGGAAATACCGAGGATTGTTTATTTTGCCCCCTAACAATAGCAATGTTCCCGGCTTTAACGGCGATTTGCAAAATTTTTACGGTTCTCTCGAATATTTTGCCCGCAGCACGGAGGAGTACGTCATCGTTTCAAGCAGTCATATGATTTGCAATATCAACTATACGGAAGCTGTAGAGAATCATAAACGCACAAATGCAGATATTACTGTCATCTACAAGGAAATGGACGTTGATCGTGASGATTTCTCTAACCTCATTACGCTTGACTTGGCTCGGGATGGGCGAGTCGTACGTATGACAGAAAATCGCCAGAACAAGGAAAGCAACAAAGCCTATATGCGGATGATCATCATTAAGAAAGAGCTGCTTATTAATCTGGTCAAAAAAAGTGTAAATCAAAACTACTATGACCTTGTCCGGCATGTCATTATTCGAAATCTGAACGAGTTAAAAGTGTATGGCTACGAATATAAAGGATATTTGGCCGTCATTAATTCCGTTCAAAATTATTTTAAGCACAGCAAAGAGCTGTTGAATCCTGAGGTATGGAAATCTCTATTTTACGAGCCGGGTGTTATTTACACCAAAATCAAGGATGAACCGCCTGCAAGATACGCGAGTAGTGCAGTCGTTAAAAATTCACAGGTGGCTAATGGTTGTATTATTGAGGGAACTGTGGAAAACAGCATCTTATTCCGAGGCGTTCGGATCGGTAAAGGAGCCGTTGTTCGAAACAGTATCGTAATGCAGAAATGTGTGATTGATGAGGATTCTAGCCTCGATCACGTTATTCTCGATAAAGAGGTACATGTCACGCGGGGAAATAAGCTGGCAGGAGAGGAAATGTCACCTACCGTTTTCTCAAAGAAAAGCATAATATAAAACATACAGCGACCGCTTCTCGTTTTTTTACGGGAGAGCGGTCGTTTTGTATTTTAATTTACTGCATGCCTTCCATCGCAACTCTGGATTCGCTGCGCATTCGCAGCTTGTATTCTCGTGGTGAGCACTGATTTTGCCGTTTAAAGAGCTTATAGAACTGGGCCATGTTCGTAATGCCTACCTCGTAGCTGACATCCATGATGCTTAGCTCACTCGTCAGCAGCAGCAGCTCGGATCGTTTAATTCGTTTATAGTTGACGTATTCAACGAAGGAGACGCCCATCGTTCTTTTGAAATATTTAATGAAGTAGTGGTAGCTCAAATTAAGCAAAGAACTAGCATCCTCTACGGACAGCTTGCTGCTTAAATGGGTGTCCACATAATCGAGAACGGGTCGTAATCGATTTAGTTCAATTTCCTCTGTATCGTTCAGCAGGTTTCGGCTGTCGCTTCTAAGCAGAAGAAGCAGCAATCGCTTTATAATTGAGCTGATAGCAATCTCGTAGCCTCTCATCCTCGTTTGTGACTCTTTGAATATTTCCAAAATAAAGGCATGGGTTTCTTGCTTGGCTGTTTCGTTCATGTCAAAAATATAATTAAGCTTATCGAGCGGCTCTGTCAGCTCAGAGAAGCAATTTAAATAAGGCATCGTACTTTGATCAAAATGTTTGCCCAAATCAATCTGAAAGACAACATAGTGCTGTACTTCCGAAAGCGGCTTGTGAGAGCGATGCGGCTGGGAGGCGCCTAGCACCATAACATCGCCTGGACCGAGGACGACATAGCCGTGCTTGCTTTGCACACCTAAGTGACCTTCAATAATAGCAAGGAATTCTACTTCTTTATGATAGTGCCATGGATGTTTCTCAAGCGTGCTGAAATAGTCAGCTTCCGAGTAAATCTCCCAAATTTTAAGAAACAATAGCGGATTTTGATAAATGACTTCTTCGTTGATCGCTTCGGAATGCGTATCAATGGTGGTTTTTATGATAGGCATATGCATCACCTCCATTTTGGAGTATACCACTTTTGGAAATGTTGAATCAATAAACGCGTCATTATTAGCTGTCTTTTCAGTATATCCAAAAAAGAAAGACACTTTTGAATATAAAATCAGCATGTTTAAGTATTACCTTAATGGGGCAAATTTTTTATACTGAGATTAACTGAATGAATAAGGAGTGTTCATATAATGGCAAAGGTAACGGTATGGAATGAAAATCGTCATGAGCAATTAAATCCGGTTGTTGCTGGAATTTATCCTCAAGGTATTCACGGTGCAATTGCAGCTTTTCTAACTGAAGCTGGCTACGATGCGGGAACGGCTACACTAGATGAGCCAGAGCATGGATTAACGGATGAGGTATTAAACAATACAGATGTACTCATTTGGTGGGGACATCTTGCGCATGGAGATGTAAAGGACGAAATCGTTCAAAAAGTACAGCAGCGCGTGCTGGATGGAATGGGCTTGATTGTTCTGCACTCTGGTCATTTCTCCAAAATCTTTAAAGTATTGATGGGTACAAGCTGTGACTTGAAATGGCGTGAAGCGGATGAGAAGGAACGCCTTTGGGTTGTAGCGCCAAGTCATCCGATTGCTGCAGGCCTTGGGGAGTATATCGAGCTGGAAAAAGAAGAAATGTACGGCGAGCATTTTGACATTCCTGCTCCAGACGAGCTTATTTTTACAAGCTGGTTTGAAGGCGGAGAAGTGTTCCGCAGCGGCTGTACGTTTACACGTGGAAACGGCAAAGTATTTTACTTTAGACCGGGACATGAAACTTATCCAACGTACCATAACAAAGACATTCAACGCGTCATTACGAATGCCGTGAAATGGGCACAGCCGGTAGACCGCAACCGTCCGGTTTATGGAAATGCACAGCCACTTGAAAAAATTTCAGTAAAATAAAATTATAAAAAAAGTAATGTAACGCTTGGGATTTGAATCCCAAGCGTTATTTTGTTTTGAGCACTATTTTGAAACGTTGCATAAAGTCAAAATAGAGCATTGGCAAATGGGGTATAATCCACCATACTAAATGGAGTGATCGCTCGGGCTTGCCTGCCCGATTGCATAGATGAAATTCTTGTCGCACGAACAATACAATAAGCGTGCACTATATCTAAAGCCGGCTGCGTGCTTTTGGATATGGTGCTTTTTAATCCTATGACCGATTGTAAAGAAAGCAGCGTTAATCGTGTTGGCAAGCGGCTGTTTTGGCGAAAATAATGCAGGAAGTTGAAAACGGTTTATTGATCTTACCAGCGCTACCGCCTAAGATAAATAAAACCAAACTCGCACGGCCTGCACATGAGAAGAGGACATTGCTCCTGAAGAGGCTGCCATGCCTCGATACGGAAACGGTATCGGGGTTTCTTTGGTTTACATCACCCGGGAAATAATTACAGTGTGCTTTTGCAGAGAATGGCTTTGAAACTTCAGGTAGAGAGCGGCTGTTCGTAAACAAGAAAACGGCGCTAATCATCAGAGAAAAGGGTGAGGGCTAATGATGAGCAAATCGTGGTTTAATCGGCTGCTTCTTTCCTATATGCCGATATTTATTATCGTAGTTACCTTCACTTTTTTTGTGTTTTTTCAATTAATTAGTGAGCAGGGTCGGAAAGAAGCTATTAATGCTAACAGCATGTTGTCTTTGCAAGCGATGAGGTTAATCGATACGTCCTTGCGAGCAATAGATAACATGGTGATGAAGGAATCGATTAACAACAAGTCACTTATCGATTTTTTCAACAGCAACGAGAATGGTGACCCTTATATTAACATTAGCGCCGTCATGAAAATGAACGATATGATTTCTTATTATCCACTCATTGATTCTGTCTATCTGGTTCGCTATGACGATCAGGTTGTGCTAAGTAATGCGACGGGCGGACATATCAACACCTATCCAGACAAAGCTTTTATTGAGCAATATCGCAATACGATCTCTCAGAAATGGACGGATAAGCGGACATTTAAGCAATTTACGTTATTGGAGAGCAAGGATGTTGTCAGCCTCGTGAGAGGTGCTCCATTCATGACAGGTGAAAAAGGAATGATCGTTGTGAATGTCGCAACGGATTCTTTGGAGCGTTTAGTTCATGAGCTTTACAATTCGGAAGTCAGCTTCATTCGCATCAAAGACGGAGCGGGCAATGAGTTGCTCAATGAGGCAGAGCCAGTAGATTCTATGCGCGTTTATGCAAATTATAAATCAAGTTATTCGAATTGGTCTTATATAAGCGGTTTTGTGCAAGGTACGTTTATTCAAACGGTATCGTTGCTCTATAACGTATGGTTTGTGATCGGGCTCCTGATGATCATTGCAGGTCTCGTATGGATGATTTATATATCAAGGCGAAATGCGAAGCCGGTAGAACAGATTGTGTCACGCTTCAGCGGATATAAATTAGCTCTGGCAGAAAGTGGAAAAAACACCGGATCGGGCAGGATTAACGAGTTTGTCTTTATCGAATCCGCACTTGATAATTTAACAGAGCAGGCAAGGCAATATCAGCAGCAATATAAGGAAGATCTTCATTTACGGACACGTAATCTATTCCATCAGCTTATTGAGGCTGGAGCGGAGCTGACGCTTGGGGAATGGCAGCGCGAAGCGCAGCGGCTGCAGCTTCCCGCGCCTGCGGATCGCCATACGCTTATTGTCATGGAACTGGATAAGTACGGAGAGTTTTGCAGCAGTTATTCGCGAAACGATCAGAATTTGTTGAAATTCGCTCTGCGAAGCATTACTTATGAGCAATCGTCACGCTTCGGATACGCGTGCTGGGCAGAATGGACAGCCTCTTCTCGTCTCAGTGTTATTTTATTTGAGAGCGGGAACGCTCATGCTGCAATGCTAGTTCAGCTTTGTGACAGCATACGGGCTTGGATCGAACAAAATATGAAGTTCACAATTAGTATAGGAATCGGTGATCCAGCCTTGCAGCATTCTGAAATCGCAAAGTCGTTTCAACAGGCTTTGGAAGCACTTAATTACAAAATGGTGCTTGGCGAAAATCGCCTTATTACACGCGAGGATATGATGAGTCAAGGCCAGGTTGAAGTATACGCTTATCTTGGGATGATTAGATCTGCTGTTTATGCCTTCCGCAAATCAGAAGCGAGCTGGAGAGCAGAATTAGACGATTTGTTCAGCCAGATGAAGCAAGGCTTGCTCACTAAGGACGAGATTATGAATGTTATTAATTACTTGCTTTATAGTTTGGGACGCGAGCTGTCTGGTCTCGGCAAGGAATTTAATCTCGTATGGGAAAGCGAAGCACTGCCGGTTCTAACGGGGAAATTGGATAACTGCCATTCTCTGGAAAATATGCACGAGGCGATCATCGGCAAAATGACAGAGCTTGAACATACGCTTGCAGATATGCGATATAGCGGTCAGCATGCCGGCATTATTCAGGAGATGCGGAGAGTTATTGAAGAGGAATATGTAAATCCGAATATGTCACTTGAATATTTAAGCGAGAAATATGATATGAATGCCAAATATGTGAGCAAGCTGTTCAAAGAAACAACAGGCCAGAAGTTCATTGATTTCTTAATTGATATTCGGCTGAATGAAGCGAAGCGGCTTTTGAAAGAGACACGGAGGACGGTTCAGGATATTGCGGAAGAGGTTGGTTACACAAGTGCGATTTCGTTTACGAGAGTGTTCAAGAAAGTGGTTGGATGCTCGCCAGGCGAATACCGTTCAGAGACGCTGAAGCAGCAAAATGGCTGAATATACACGGAGTTGAAAATCGTTAAGCGCAAGAATTATGTTAGTTCTTGTATCGAAAAATGGATGCTATAGGGACGGCAGCACCGATAGTATAAGGTGCTGCCGTTTCTTATGGAGCAGCGATGCGAAAAAGGTTAAGCGAGCAATTAATGTATCTTGTTGCATGGTGAGGGCAGCTTATAAAATGATCACATGAAAGCGCAACCAAAAAAGAGAATGTTAAAGGAGGCTAGCCCTTGTCCAAAGTTAATCATGAATGGCATTCTGTTCCGCAGGCCTTTGCACACCCAGCAAGAAGGTATGGGCCTCTACACAAAATGGCTCGCCACTGGCAATTGTATTTCGTCATTTTATTGCCGATTGCTTATCTCATTATATTCAAATATGTCCCCATGGCGGGCATCGTGATCGCGTTCAAAGATTACAACGTCATTAAGGGCATCTTTGGAAGCGAGTGGATCGGGCTAAAATATTTCAAGCAGTTTTTCGAATCTCCAAATTTTTGGCTGTATATGAAAAATACGCTTGGGATTAGCTTCTATGGTTTGTTAGTCGGCTTTCCAGCCCCAATCATCCTTGCGCTTGCGCTTAATGAAGTGCGCAATGGACTATTCAAGAAAAGTGTACAGCTGGTTTCTTACGCACCTTACTTTATATCAACGGTCATTATGGTATCGATCTTAATTGTCAACTTGACCCCAAACGTAGGGATCGTCAGCAAATTGTTCCAAATGCTTGGCGTGGAAAACACTAACTTTATGGGTATTCCTTCATTATTCAAATCCATCTATGTCTGGTCGGATGTGTGGCAGCATACCGGTTACGGGGCCATTATCTATATTGCGGCATTAGCTGGCGTCAATCCTGAGCTGTATGAAGCGGCAAGGGTTGATGGGGCATCGAGAATACAAAAAATAATTAATGTCGATATCCCTAGTTTAATTCCGGTATCTGTCATTCTTCTTATTCTTAATCTAGGCAATCTGATGAAGCTCGGTTTTGAGAAAATTTATTTGATGCAAAATCCGCTAAACCTAGCGACCTCAGAAGTCATTTCTACTTATGTGTATAAAGTGGGCTTGCTGGGATCGAGCTTCAGCTTCTCAGCAGCGATCGGAGTTTTCAACTCCGTTATTAATTTAACATTGCTGATTGTCGTCAACTATATCGCTAGAAAAATTTCAAATAATAGTCTGTGGTAATTGAGGCAGAAGGGAGACTTTATGAAAAAAACCGTTACCATTCGAGAATCAAACGGAGATCGTTTATTCATGGCATTCATTTATGCTTTTCTGACTGTGGTTCTATTAGTGGTGCTTCTGCCGCTTCTCTATATTTTAAGCTCTTCCTTTAGTTCGCCGCAGGCTGTCGTTTCCGGCAAGGTATGGCTGTTCCCGGTCCATTTCACGCTCGATGGCTACAAGGCGGTATTTAACAATCCGCAGATCGGCACTGGATTTATGAATTCATTGTTCTATACAGTAGTCGGAACGATCATTAATGTTATTCTGACGGTCATGCTTGCTTATCCGTTAGCGAGGAAAACGTTTTATGGAAGAAATTTTTTCATGGTTCTTCTTGTTATCACGATGATGTTTGAGGGCGGGCTGATTCCGTATTATTTGGTCGTCAAACAACTGCATCTGCTGGATACAAGATGGGCTATGATTTTGCCGGGAGCTCTTGCCGTTTTCCAGGTCATCATAGCACGAACCTTCTTCCAGACCAGTATTCCTGAGGAGCTGTCCGAGGCGGCGGACCTCGATGGCTGCAGCGACATTCGGTTTATTTTCAGCATCGTACTCCCGCTCTCGAAACCAATCTTGGCCGTTATGATGCTGATGTATGCAGTAGGACATTGGAATGCATATTTCGATGCACTCATATTTCTGCGATCCCAGGAATTGTTTCCCTTGCAAATCGTATTGCGTAATATTCTAATTCTAAATACGGTGGATGCGTCGATGATTTCCAATGCGAATCAGATGCTTGCTCAGCAGGGACTAAAAGATTTATTGAAATATTCATTGATAGTTGTTGCTAGCGGACCCGTACTCATCATCTATCCTTTTGTTCAGAAATATTTTGTGAAAGGCGTCATGATTGGTTCCTTGAAGGGATGAGTAGGAGGATTTCTTTTGGAGGGGGGATGGGTTGCCTTTGGGGCCGAGGCAATCATTCAGTTACAAACGTTACAGCATGCTGCTAGGAGTGACTAGGATATAACAAGGAGGAGTCGGTTTTATGAGAAAAGGATGGAAAAAATCCAGTGCAATCTTAATGTGTGTCGTACTTAGCTGTGTTGTTATTCTAGCTGCTTGCAGCAAGGATACGGGGAAATCCGGCAATGGCAAAACAGAGGAAACAGGGCAAAAAGAAACAAATGCTGTGCAAGAGGATCTTTTTACAGCTGTAGGTACGTATCCCATTGTGAATAAGCAGATGACGCTTAAGATGTTTGCTCCTCAGCTTCCTACGATCGAGAACATGGAGACGAATACGTACACGAAGTTTTTGGAAGAAAAAACGAACATTAAGATTGCATGGGATCTCGTTCCAAGCAATGCGCTTGAGGACCGCAAACAGCTGATGCTCGCGAGCGGTGATTATCCGGAAGTCATTTTGCAAGCTAATCTGACAAGAGAAGAGCAAATGAAGTATGGGAAGCAGGGCGTATTCCTTCCTTTGAATGAATTAATCGATAAGTACGCTCCTAATATAAAAAAAGCTCTAGCAGATATTCCATATATGAAGTCGTCTATTACTGCTCCAGATGGAAACATCTATGCGCTGCCGCAAATCAATGAATGCTACCACTGCGATAATGCTTTGAAGCTTTGGATCAACAAGGCTTGGCTTGACAAGCTTGGACTCCAGCTGCCTACAACAACGGAGGAGTTCTATCAGGTCATGAAGGCATTTAAGGAACAAGATCCGAACGGAAACGGGAAGAAGGATGAGCTTCCGCTTACAGGGTCCGATGAAATGTGGGCTGGCAACGTGTCCGCTTTCTTGATGAATGCGTTTATAGTAGATGATTATACCGAAAAAAATGCTGGTACCTTCTTATCAGTTAAAGATAGCAAAGTCGACTTTGTAGCTAACAAGGATGAATGGAAGCAAGGGCTTGAATACTTGAACAAGCTGTACAAGGAAGGGTTGATCGACCCGGCAGCCTTCACGCAAAATGCGGATGCGATTCAACAGCTGGCGAACCGCGAGCCGGATAACATTATGGGAGCTGTGACAACCGCGCTGATAAGCTATGGCTATAATATGTCGGAAACACAGCCTAGGCACAAGGATTATGTGACGCTGCCTCCGCTGAAAGGACCAAGTGGCGTACAGCAAACGCTTAACTTCGCGGGCATTAGCAAATCGCAATTTGCGATTACGAATAAGGCGACCGCAGATCAACAGATCGCTGCGATCAGACTAGCCGATTATTTGTTCACGGAGGAAGCGATTGTGCTGCAAGAGAATGGCCCTGAAGGGCAAGGCTGGCGCAAGGCAGAGGACGGCGAATTAGATATTGATGGCAAGCAGGCTAAGTATGCTTATATTCAACGGGAGAGCAAGCAAACGCATAACGATGGCTGGGAGCAAATTGGCCCTTCACTTCGTACCTATGCATACCGTTCCTCTTGGATGGCCATTCAGGACCCGCTAGCAGATGGTGGATATGGAACACGTTTGAATACGGAATCGAAAAAATATGAATCATTCCATTCCAAAGAAATGTATCCAAACGGCGTATTCATTGCGCAAGATGATGCGGAAATCGCTGCTCAGCTCAAAACAACGATTATTGATTATACAAAATCGAATATGGCACAGTTTATTACGGGCTCCAAAGACATCAGCAAGGAATGGGATGCTTATGTAAAAGGCTTTGACGGCTTGCAGCTTGGCAAATACATTGAAATTTATCAAAATGCATTGGGCAATTCTTAATAACCGAATGGAGGAGGCTTTGCAGCGATGAGCGAACTATCCAGTGATAACGTTCTAGAAGAAACAGAAGAGCAAGAGCTTCATGAAGGTGTGCATAATTTTAGCAGCGAGCGTGATTGGATACGGCCTGATAATCCAGTTACGCTTGAGCGATTGGAATGGTTTAAGGATCAGAAGCTCGCACTTATGATGCATTGGGGACCTTATTCCCAGCTAGGAGTAGTAGAGTCTTGGGCACTAAGCGACGAGGATCAGGATTGGTCGCGTGAAGGCATTGACTGGGAGAAGGATGGCGAAGCATTCAAGCGGCAATATTTTGATTTAAATAAGACGTTTAACCCGATTCGCTTTCAGCCAGACGTATGGGCAGATCTAGCGGAGGAGGGAGGTTTCAAATACCTCATTTTTACGACGAAGCATCATGACGGATATTGCATGTGGGACACAAAAACGACGGATTATCGCATCACTGATGAACAGACACCGTTTCATACGCATAAATATGCCGATATTTGCCGTCATGTATTTGATGCATTCCGCGCGAAAGGGTTGTCTATCGCCGCCTATTTCTCGAAAGCAGATTGGCATACGCCTTATTACTGGGCACCGGATATGGAACGCAGCCTTACCAATACGCGGCGTGGGCCTACTTACGACCCGCAGGAGCATCCAGAGCTGTGGAACAAGTTTGTCGCGTTTACCCACGAACAGATTACGGAATTACTGACGCAGTATGGCCGAATAGATGTGCTATGGCTTGATGCCGGCTGGGTAAAGCCGCTTCGGAGCGGTCAGGACATTCGCCTTGGCGAGATTGTGGAGAAGGCAAGGGAGCAGCAGCCATGGCTGCTCTCGGCAGATCGCACGGTAGGCGGACCGTATGAAAACTATGTTACCCCTGAGCAGACCATTCCGACTGAGGCGATGAATATCCCTTGGGAGAGTTGCATTACGATGGGGACGTCCTTCTCTTTCCGATATGAAGATAAATATAAACCGACGCGCCAAATCGTGAAGATTTTGCTTGAGGTTGTAGCTAAGGGCGGCAATCTCGCGTTAAATGTAGCTCCGCAGCCTGATGGCAGGCTTCCCGAAGGAGCTATCCAGCGCATGAAGGAACTGGGCGCTTGGCTGAAGGTGAACGGCGAAGCGATTTATGGTACTCGCATTTGCGCGCCTTACTATACAGGCAGTCAAGCGTTCACGCAAAAAGGAGATTATGTTTATTGTGCCAACCACTATCCATCAGCTGATACAGTAGTTTCAGAGACGGTCTTTATTCCTTATGAAGGCTTGCTGGAGTCGATCGAGCTGCTCGGAATGGAAGGAAAGCTGAACTGGACACATGAGATTGAAGGGATTTCCGTGCAGCTGCCTGAAGCTGCCGTGAAGGGACCTGCACCAATTGCGCATGTGTTTCGGATGTTGAGGAAAATAACTTGAGGTCGTCTGCTATAGCATAGGAATAGATTGTTCAAGATATTAAGTTTAAGCATGTTGCACTCAGCAACATGCTTTTCTCTTGTGGAAAAGGATAAAAGAAATATATTTATCGTATATGAAAACAACAAATGAATCCTTTCAACCAAAAAAGAAGGTGAATCGGGAAGAAATACCAGTTATACTTAAAAAGTGCGTTTCACATGAATCAAACATGATTCGATGACGATAACGGAATCTGCTCTTGAGACGTTTGAAAGTTCAAATACGTTCGGCGGCCGCTTCTCGGTATATTTTCCGGGAGGAGGACGCCTACACTTTTTTTGATATGGCAAGGAGAAGCAGCTATGAACCTATCATTATCAGAGCCACAGAAGCAATCAGTAAGCATGAAAAAGCTTTGGTCTTTTTTTCTCCCGTTAGGCATTTCGGCAAGCTTAGTTACGATTTCACATGTCATTATCAACAGTACCTTAAGCCGAGCGGCAAACCCTGAAAGCATCATTGCCAGCTATGCCATTGCGATGAGCTTGCTTGCTATTACAGAGAGGCCAGCCGTACTGCTGCGGCAAACCTGCTCCACGCTCGTTCGCGACAAACGCTCGTTTAAATCGACGCTTACCGTGGCACAGCTTGTGTTTGCCAGCATTATGCTATTAGGTTTTATAATCAGCTATACCCCGGTTGGAACGCTTATTTTCAAGGGAGTGTTCGGGGTAAGTGAAGATAATGTCCATGATGTTATTCGTGTGTATAAGGTACTGATGTTCGTAAGCTTGTTCTCTGGCATTCGATGTCTCTACCATGGTGTCATTATTTACAATCTGCGGACGAAATGGTTAACCATTGGCATGGCGATTAGACTGGCAGGAATGTATGCGCTTTCGCTTTATTTTATACATACAGGCGTTACCAGCGGGGTTGTTGGAGCAATTATTTTCTTATTCGGCATGATGATCGAAGCAGCTGTCAGCTATTCAGAAGGACGTTTACTGGTGCGCAAAATGCCCGAAAAGCTGGACAATCACCCTGTTGAAAACAAGCATCATGTATTTTCTTTTTATCGGCCCTTACTGTTATCCTCGTTTATATCCGTATGGATCGGACCGGCAATTAATGCGATGCTGGGGAAAACATGGGATGCGCAGCTAGCCATTGCATCGTTTGCGATTGCGGCTAGTTTAGTTATGCTTCTCAGCAGCTTTTTCAGTTATTTTCATCAAATTGTGATTAACTTTTATCGTGTCGATCCTTTAGCTGTCCGAAAGTTTATTTTAATGCTTGGTTTTATTCCTGCTATATTAATGGGATTGATAGCATATACACCCGCAGGCGTATTTTTACTAGAGCATGTGATCGGCGTTCATGGACGGCTGCAGGCCGAGAGCATACGAGTGCTGCAAGCTTTTGTGTTGTTCGCGCTCGTTATGCCTTGGCTCGATGTCATGAATGGACTCGTGTTTGTGAGAGGGCAAACGAAGCTGATCTTTGGTTCTCAAATTGCCAATCTCAGCTTTACCTTCATCACACTTCTAATCGGCATTGGGCTCGCGCCAGAATGGAACGGGACGATTGGGGCATGGGCACAATCGATTGGCATGACAGCAGAGCTCCTCTTCGTAGCACTGGCGCTGAAATTTGTTAAACAGCCTGATCCTGTGCCAATGGGTAAACGTGGATAGATTCACCCTGCAATATTCGAAATCGACTCATTAATCGACGAGGAGAATGATCATGGGAAATCGCATATATGAAAATCTATTGCCGGCACCTAAGAACGGTGGATTTAAAATGGATGGCTATTATATTTGGTGCGGCTCAGTTGTGCAAGGCGAGGATGGAAAATATCATATGTTTGCTTCAAGGTGGCCTAAGGAATATGGCTTTGCTGCGCAGTGGCTGTTCAACTGCGAGATTGTTAGAGCAGTTAGCGAAACGCCTGAGGGGCCTTATACGTTCGCCGAAGTTATATTTGAGCGAAGAGAGCGCAGTTATTTTGACGCTTTGAATCAACATAATCCGTCGGTGAAATATTGGAACGGAACGTACTATCTTTACTATTTTGGAACGACTTATGGAGGGCCTATCCCAGCTGTGGGAGAGAAAATAAGTCAAGAAAGAGATGTCGAGGTTTGGAATCGAAAAAGAATTGGGTTAGCCACTTCGAAATCTATATTTGGACCGTGGGAGCGTCCAGATGCCCCATTGTTAGAGCCAAGAGCGCCAGGGCATTGGGATTGTACGATTACAACCAATCCATCAGCAGCTATATTGCCGGATGGAACGACGTATATGATTTATAAGTCTAGAGAGTATGCGGGCTCTACCTTGCAATTAGGCGTTGCCCGTGCTCCTCGTCCAGAAGGTCCGTATACCCGTATGCAAGAGGAACCGATTTTTCAGTTCGACAATCCAGACTTCCACGTCGAAGATCCGTTTCTGTGGTGGGAGGATGGGAAATTTCATATTTTAATTAAAGATGATTTTAAAAACGATTCGGGCGGTGTCACTGGCGATTGGGGAGCGGGCATCTATGCAACAAGCACCGATTGCTTGCAATGGGATATTTCAAATGATCCTAAGGCGTATACAAGAGATGTCCTGTGGGATGATGGCACGAGGACGGTTCAAGCGAACATCGAGCGTCCTAATTTGTTGTTCCATGATGGCAAGCCAACCCATTTATTTCTGGCAACCGGAAACGGGACCCAGCCTTGGGATTTTGAAGGGAACACTTGGAGTATGGTTATTCCTTTAAAGAAAACAGTGTCTGAGCATAGCTGAGAACAAGCTTTGATTTTTGCCTAAAGACTCTAATCATCCATTCACATAAAAAAGGCAAACGATCACTTTTGTTAAAGTGACTGTTTGCCTTTATTCATTATTTCTCTAATTTGCTCATTTAGTTTCGATCTGTTTGCAGGTCTGTTTCCTTGCTCGTACGCTTGAAATCCTCGTCCCATTTGTAACGTTCATTATAGATTTCCATTACTTCTTGATATAAAGGGCTGGCGCCTGCGTGCGGACTGCTTTGAAGCATTTGATAAAGCCGCAAGAAACGGTCTTTAGGAAGCTTTCGTGCATAGCGCATCAGCAAATAGGGATAGAGCGTGATGTATCGCTTCATCCTAACTGCCGCACCGGCAACACCAACGAGAATGCTCTCGCCATGCTCCATTTTCAAAATCTGCGCCTCATGAAGCAAAACATAACGGAATGTATTTTCTTTCAGCAAATCTCTTCTAATTTTGGCAAGCTCGCCAATATATTCAACGAGATCGGGATTAAAATGATCCATTAACAAGGGGTCCAGCATCAAATCCATATCCTTGCGCAAAACAAAGGATTGAAGCAGCAAAATTTGCTCCAGTCGAAGCTGGTCGGTATGGACGAGCGCGCCAATTTCACGCAGCATTTCAAACGCAAGCGGTTTATCGCCACTATGGAACACTTGAATAGCTGTTTCTCGGTCATTTACTAGTCCTGCAGTGAGGGTATATGCCTCTTTTTGAAATATTTTTTGCAGCTGCAGGAGCAAAAGTGCAGGGGTCGACCGCTTCTGCAACGTCCATAATAGAGCGACTAGCAGCATTCCTCCAGCAACAATCAAAGTGGAATGCATTGCTGATTCGCTCATTGCAAATCCGACAATGATAATAAACAATGCAAAAAACCGCTCTTTCCACATCTTAAGCTTCAGCTTATAGGCTGCCTGAGCTTCAACATTTTTTAGGGCAAATTTGCCGCACACGGGGCACTGCGCATCACCTAGTACTGTAAAGTGGTTGCATCTTCGGCAAATTTTAAGTTTATTATAAGGATAGCGTGTTTTAATATAAGGGTTAAGTAGTACCGGCAGCTTCTTCATCATTCGCGATCACGCTGCCCGCTGCTTTTTAGTATGGAAAGGACAAGCTTGCTCAGCTGTTCTGGAGAAGGCGCCCGTCTCCGCTGTGCACGATAGCTCATTGCTTTGATGATGACAAAAAGAAACAATAGTCCAAGACAAACGTAGGTAACCATATCCTATTCCTTTCTTACAATAAAAGTGATTTAACAAAATCTATCAGGTATACTTATTTTGTAGTATATCATCATACTGGTAGCAGTGACTAACAGTGACTATTGGACTAGCGAAGAAGAACCGTTTGTCCCATTACAAAGGAGTACAGCAAAATGAATAGATTAAAACGTTTATCATGTCAGCTAATTATGGTTTCTGCTATTTTGCTGCTGCCATTCAGCAGCTTACAAACCGTGCATGCAGCGCAAGGCGACTCGCAAATTGATGCAGTACTTGTGCTGGATGTCAGCAATTCAATGAGCACAAGCGATCCAGGGAAAATTGGAAATGAAGCCATGAAGATGTTCATTGATATGCTGCCGACACAAGGCGACCGCGTTGGCATTGTGGCTTATACCGATGAAATTCAACGCGAGAAGGCGCTGCTGGAAATCCAGTCTGCTGCGGATAAAGAGAAGCTGAAGAGCTTCATCGATCAGTTAAACCGCGGGGCTTATACCGATGTTTCTGTTGGAGTAAAGGAAGCGGTACAGATTTTGGACGATGGTGCTGACCAAGATCACGAGCCGATGATTATTTTGCTAGCTGACGGCAATAACGATTTTAATAAGGCATCCGGCAGAACGCAGGCACAGTCCGACGCGGACATGGACAAGGCGCTTAAAGAAGCGAATGATAAAGGCGTTCCGATTTATACGATTGGCCTAAATGCAAATGGGAAACTAAATGAATCTGCGCTTGCTAAGCTATCGGAAGTGACCGGCGGGAAATCATTCGCGACCGATACGGCTGACGATTTGCCGCGAATTTTGAGTGAAATTTTTGCCAGCCATCTTGAGCTGAACGTCGTACCGGTTGATTCTTTGACGRCAAACGGCAGCTATCAGGATGTGAAAATTTCAGTTCCCAACTCGAATGTACTAGAAGCAAATATCTCGATTATGTCGAGCAAGCCGGTTGAGGCGAAGCTCGTAGATCCATCTGGCAACGCTATTCCTATTCCTTCGGATGGCGTCTTGCTATCGAGCTCGAAGAGCTATTCCTTGCTGAAGCTGTTAAAGCCGTCGGAAGGCGACTGGACGCTTCAAATCAAAGGCGTGAATCGCGATAAAATCGACATTAATCTTATTTTCAACTATGACTTAAGTCTTGCTATGGATCCACTAGCCAAAGCGGCCTATTCCAAGGGCGACAAGGTGACGATCAATTCTTATCTCGTAAGCGGCGGAAAAAAACTGGAAGACACCTCCCAGTACAGCAACATGAGCGCGGTTTTACTCGTTAAAGACTTAGACACGGGCAAAACCGAGGAAATACCGATGGAGAATGCGGGCGACCATTTTGCAGGCTCCTACAAAATACCTGAGAAGCATGACTATGAGATTATAGTGAAGGCCAAAGAGAAAAGCTTTTTCCGAGAAACAGATGCGGTTAAGATTTCGGCAAAGGCGGGGACAACGGGGCAGACGCCAAAGCCGGAGGCAGATAAAGAAGAGAAGCCGTTCCCGGTTGTACCTGTTGTAATTGGCGTTATAGGTCTAGCGGCATTGCTTGCAGCAGCTTACTTTATATTAAGAGTGCTGAAACAAGCGAACCGTGGGTTTGTTGGGCAACTCGTCATTGAAATTCGAGATGAGAATACAGGTGACAAAACTTCGCCGCAGTACAAGAAGCTGACAGCCTTCAAAGGCAAATTGCAGCTTCACCAGCTGTTGCAGCTAGCGCCTGAGCTGAAGGAAACCGACAAGGTCATTTTCAAGCCGGGAAGCAATGATCGTATCGTTCTGCAAAATGGCTCCTCCTGCACAATTGAGAAATCGGGACGAGCAGTGGATGCGACGCGTGCATTGGAAATGAAAAGCGGAGACCGTATTACGGTTTCATTGAAACAAATAGACAAAACGATATTCATTGAATATCTCGTATAAATAGAGCCCTGGAGGTAATGAAAAATGAAACCGATCGTAAGAGAACACATACAGCAGCTTGACGTTTCGCTTGGCGGAGGTATTGTCAGCGAGAAAATTCGGGTAGACACCATAGATAATCCCATTCTGATCATTGGACTTGGAGGTACCGGTATTGATGCGCTTCTGCGCCTAAAATACCAGATCAATCGCCGCTTTAAGCTTCCTGAGGATCCCGTTTCCAAAAGAAAACGCGAGAAGCCTGATAATGTGGAATTTCTTGCTTTTGAAACGAATGAACAGGATCGCAATAAAAAGTATAAAGGGATCGGTCTTGATCCTATTAATGAATTTGTGCTGCTATCTAATGCAGAGGTTGGAGGACTGCTGCAAAATCGCAGCATTTTGGAGCCGTACATCACGGACTGGCTGTCGCCAGAGCTAAGTATAACTGATGGCATGAATGGTGCAGCTGGCGTTCGTCAAGCAGGTCGGCTGCTGCTGTTTACGAAGATCAATCAAGTGGTGCAGAGCATCGACAAAAAAATTAAAACGTTATCCGTCGGGACGAACAAAAAGCTGATGGTGTTTCTGCTAACCGGCTTGTCTGGCGGAACAGGAAGCGGCTGCTTCCTCGATATCTCTTATATCGTTCGAGGAATTATAGAGCGTGATCATGGATCAGCCGGCATCGACCGCGTTAATACGCTTGGTTATTTGTTTACGCCGGATATTAACCTTGCAAGCAAAAGCTTGAGCGACCATACACGTGAGTACATTAAGAAAAATGGCTATGCTGCACTGAAGGAACTGGACTATTGGATGAATGTGGACAGCCGTGGTGAACGGTTTACGCAGCAATATGGCAATATACTAAACGTCAATTCGCCGCTCCCACCGTTTAATTTATGCCATCTCATCTCGGCTACAAACGCTGAGGGCAAGCTGCTTGAAAATGCTTATGATTATTGCATGAATGTAACAGCCGAGAATATTACGAACTTCATATCCAGCGAGGAAAAACAATCCGGTGAGGAATTTGCTATTCACGATTATATTAGCAACATTCGGACCAATATTGCTCAAATGAACAAAATGTACCCGGCTAACTACGATTACAATATTATCGGAGCTTCTTCGGCGGTACTGCCGATCGAGGAAATGACGACTTATTTGGCCTACCGGCTTTTCAACAAAATGGATAAGATGTTTGAAAAGGCGCCGAGTCAGGACGATGTAGAGAAATTTGCCCGCAAGCTTGGCATTGATCTCGAAACGATGATGAAAACTTTTGACTCACGCGTGCCTGAGCCGCTGCCAGGCTTCGAGAACAGCGAGCGCCTCAGCTACAATAACGTGGTGAAAATGCAAGCCGTAAACATGGACACGGAGCTGGAGCAAAACTTTTTGGCTCGTGCGCGCGAGGAATATATTAAGGCCAAAAAACAGCTGCCAGGCGAAATTGTTGGGCAATTTACCGATCAAATTCGTCGTACATTTCTCCATCCAGAGCAAGGGCCATTTTATGTATCCCGTCTCCTGCATACTGAGAAAGRCTTCTGCTTGCTGAAGATGCTGCTCTCTTATATTGAGACGCTTCGTGAAGGGCTGTCACGACTTCCTAAAGAGATCGAAGCAGCTAGAGAGCAAGCCAATGAGCGTATGGGCGATGCGAAGAGCGCGTTCGTATCCAAGGATAAGAAGAAAAACAACTATATCGAAGCAAAAATAAATGAGTACTGGCTGCTTGCTGACGTTGAGCGGATGGAGCAATTGATTGAATTTTATGAGGATCTCCACCAGCTGCTTAACAACGAGAATAACCGCATTTATAACGTATTTACTGAAATTTTGAATGTGCTTAATTCGATTTTTGCCAAAAATGGTGAAATCCTGACAAGCGGCGAGGAACAAGCGGATCATAAAGGAAACAAAACTTATTATTGGAATATCGTAGGCGTACCAGACATCTCCGACGTTATCAGCCGTTTAATGGATAAGAAGGACGGCGATGATCTGATCCGCGACTTTACGCAGGAGCTTCTAGACCATTCGAATCTTTGGGTCAAAGAGCAGGAAATAGATATCGTCAGCTCGATTTCAGAGTTTTTGACGAATAAATTTGGCGATCTAATTACGAAATCAATGGAAGAATTTCTAGTTATGAAATACGGGAATGATGAATCGATTGAGAAGTTTGTTGAGCGTCATATTGCGAGCAAGCTTGATGAGGAAGCTGTGCCTGTATTCCATCTCAGCAACAGCTCAGGCAATTTGCATGTCCCTTCATGGGGGTTTGTGTCCGTGCCTGTGCAGGCGCCGAGCATTTTGAGAGGGATTCGGAACTATCAAAATAACTCGATAGGCAAATCCCACTTTACGATCAAGGAAAGTGAAGTGAAAAACCGGATTTTCTGGCTGAATACGAGAAATGGTGTACCTTTGTTTGTTTATACGCCGCTGAAGGTCTATGAAGAAAGCTATGAACGCACGATTCTCGATAAGGAAGGCATCGGCCGTCATTTGGTGCAGACTGACCGTGTCAATTGGACCTATTTGCCTTCGCCGATTCCAGAGAAATCATGGGGCGACACATACGTCAACCCACGCGTGAGAAGCTATAATGCGAGGGTTCGCGCTGAGTTTGTCAAAGCCGAGAGCTTCCGTATTATTGAAGAGAAGGGCATAGACAATAACACGAGCAGCCGTTACTCCGTTCGCTTCACGAAGCCATTCCAGTTGTCGGATGCGTTAAAACCGTTCAATATGCAGCTTGATGGCGCGAAGCCGAATTTAGGTGAAGTTAAGCGAGCAGTAAACGAGCTGAAGCGCCTTTTATCCGAGGGGCTGGAGCTTGAATCGACAAAAGATATTTTCGGCAGCTTTACAGAGGAGCTTGCACAAGAAAATCTCATTCGTTCGCCGGAGCAGCTAAGACGGGTTCGTGAGGAATTGGCGAAATATGAATCCATCTCTGTAAAATTAGTCGAGCTTGAGCAGCTGCTTATGCAGCACCAAGTTGATGAGAAATTGCTGGATCAGTTTATCGAGGCGCTATACACAGAGACCATTTGCAAGAAAGGTGCCCTGTATGTTTATGATCGCGAGCCAGAGGAAGAAGCATGGCCGCCTTTCGCTAATTTAATGAAAAGCAGCAGCTATGTTGAGTTTGAGGTGTTTGAGAGCTTCCGACAGCTGGATGAGAAAAACCGCAGCGTTCTTAGACGCAAAGCAGAGCGTAGAGTAACCGAGCTGACTGCAACGGAGGATACTTCAAAGTTGTTAGCCAAGCTGGAGGAGCTGTTCGGCACATTCCTTGATGCACGCGAGCGTCTCGAATACGAGAAGGTTGAGCTGGCAAATGGAGAGGAAATGCACCGGTACTACCGGGAAATGTCTACTAAACTTAACGAAATTCGTAGAAAGTTGAAATAATGATGAGAGAATTGTTGGATCTATATGCAAGCGACTATTCGGCTGCTGAGCAGAAGCTTAGCGGCCTTGAGGATGATCAAAGCAGCATTCACTATCCAACCGTATTTCTATACATCGGAGATGAGGCAGGACATGCGATTGAACCTATGATTCAATCCAATGAACTGAAATGGGACAACAATGCCGGCGTTATTTATTTCCATGTCTCGTCGAGTGAAGCAAATGCTGCCTCTGGAAGTGCAGGTTATAAAGCATCGTCATACCATGTGGCAAATCGTAATCGATCTGCCCCGAAGGTGACGAGGGTAGCGCTTACGGATGTTGTAGATGGCAAAACGGATAATCGCACCAAACGCAAAGATATAGGCACCGCATTCCATAAGGAAGGGCGTCATCTAGCGGATCTCAACCGGGCGCTGCGTCAGGTTAGCGATACAATTGCTGATTACGGCCGATTGTACGCATCTTTCGATCGCCTTCATCTTGCTGTCATTACAAGGGTTGATGATCCATTAAACGTGCTTGTTCCAGAAATATCGCTGCTTGCTCAATCGATTTTTTTGCAGCTGTTCAAATCCGTTCAAATGGATTTGTACGCTTTAATTAATGAACGTGAGCAATCAGAGACGTTTGGTTTGGCAAGCGCAGCGGGTATCAGCTTCCTGCGCGAGCTGGATGGAATGCAGCGGCCAGATTATTCTTTTTCGGCGAGGCTTCAGGTGACGGGTGATGGATTATCAATTCCGGTCACCCACAAGGCATCGCCATTATTTGATCTTGTTTATGTATTATCTGATCGCAATGAGCGGGGAATTACAACGCTTAACGGGATGCAGGATAACTATGAAATCATTTGCAATATTTTGCTGTTGAAAAACAGGAGGAGAAAGGAAACACAGGTACAATCGAGTGACGTAAGCTACAACAACTCTTCTTTCAAAAACAGTCTCATGACGGAATCCGGAAGACAGGGGTTCGTGTCAGCGGGCTTGTCCAAGGTGAAACGACCGAATCATTCGATTGCGTTAACCGTCCTCTATCATTTCTTTAAACAAATAAAAGAGCGGCTGGAAATTGCTGACCTGCAGGGCAGCAAGGAAAAGCTGTCTTTCTTTGGGCTGGATGCAGCTGCGATGGACACTAGAATGCTCGATCTCGTACCAAGCCAGGACAGTCTCATCGATATGTCGGGTCTTCTAACGAACAACATTCGTTATGATCAACTGCGGCGCATGTCGCTGCGCGATGCAGAGGAAGCCTTGTTCGGAGATGGCTGCACCATCTTCTTCCGTAAGCATTTCACTAGTTCAGCTGAGGTGAACTTAGGTTATGTGAAGGCCTCAGAAGAGCTGCGAGCCACTGTAAACCGCAATATGAAAGATCAGCCATTGTTTAGCTTTTTCCAGGTTGCCAAATGGACAGACGAGAAAAATGAGACAGACAGCGTCATGACAGCTGTTCGCGCTCGAATGCGCGATTTGGTCAGAGAGATTGATATCGCTCAGGATGAGCTTGGTCGAATCCGCGAACAACGTGTGGATGATTTGAAATTTCAGCGTCTTCCATTTATGGACAAGCAAAATGTTCGATCCTTTATACGCGCTTTTTTTGATGCGGTGTACGGGCTGGAATGGCAGCTTTTACGACTTGAGACGGAGCTTGCTTTGTACCGTAAATTTGCTGCTGAGCTGGAGCGTCTTCATGAGAAGTACCGAATTCGCGTAGAACAGATGGCACTGCTAGAGGAAACGCTGAATGCGGCGGCTCAGCACAGTATCCGTTCAGCAGATGATTATATCGGGCAGAACATCTTCGAGTATTATGAACGAGTGACTGCGGCTGTCATGACGGATATTGAAGAGAAACGCGGCGCATCCATATTTTTTGAGGAACGATTTCTCGGCAATGTGACGGAGCTTCTGCAGCAGGGAGATTCCGCGTTTCTGGAGCGATTAATGGAGATATGCCGAAAGTACATTTTGACAGCAGAGCCTTTTGCACAAACCTTTGAAGAGGAGCTGCTGCTGCGTGCAAATGTATCCGTTGCATACAGCAATCGCAAAGCTTTATCGAGGGACGAGCTGTTTCACCGATTATACCGGACACTGGAAGAGCATGCGGTCGTTCATATTCGTCTTCTCGACTATACACATGAGCATCGTTATGAGGAAAAATATTTGTTCGGAGATCGCGAGAGTGAATTTATCCGATATGCACTTGGCGTTGACGAATCTTCACGCATTTACAAGCTGGGGTGTGTACATGAGAAGCGCAGCAGCGGTGTAGAAAAGTTGAATATTATGGGCGGCTTTCATTTAGAAGATTTGATGTATTATCGAAACGGTAAAGTGTATTATGAGACCTATTTGCAAAATGGGTATGAATTTCACACGCTTGATCCTGCTCTGCTGCCTGATCTTCGCTGACCGATATACATCAACAATTGCTACGGTCCACTAGCAAGTAGAAAGGGTGCTGTTATTATGCAACGAAAAATAAATGGGCTTCTCTTATTGTTCAGCTTAATAGGAGGCGCAGTAGGATTTGTCATCGGGGAAATCATACTGGGGGCGCTGTCAGAAATCTGGCCGCGCTTTACCGTCGTTGGGCTTTACTTTGGCGTTCTTGCTTTATGCATTGGACTGGCCTGCCTGATTGCTGAAATGATATCGCCTCGTTTGAACGGAACTTCGTGGCGTCAGCGTTATACCGGATTATCGTGGCAGCTGCTCGTACCGTCGACGCTAGTTCTGCTGTTTGCAGTCGGCGGATTGCTGCAATTTATTTACGGCGCACATTTTGGCGGTGCGAAGCAGGTAAAGGATATAGTGCTTGTCATCGATAATTCAGGAAGCATGCTGGAGACCGATCCTGATAACGAGCGGTATTCAGCTGCGAAGCAATTGATTCAAAACATGGAAAGCGATAAACGCGTGGCGGTGGTTGCATTTCACAATACCGCACAATTGATACAGCCCTTTGTTAAAGTAAGCACACAGGAAGAGAAAGATAAAGTAAATGCGTCAATCGACTCACTTGAGCCGACGGACGGCGGTACAAACTTTAGTCTAGCGCTTGGCGAAGCAATGAAGACGATTAAGGATAAGGAAAAGGCTGGGCGCGGGACAATGGTCATTCTATTGTCGGACGGTTTCAGCGAATCCGATATCAATAAGCAAATTGCACAATTCCAAGAGCAGCAAATTGTCATTAATACGGTAGGCCTTAGCGTTGCAGATTCCAAAGGCTCTGCCTTGCTGCAGCAAATAGCTGATTCTACCAATGGAAGCTATTACGATGTATCGGAAGCGAACGGGCTGGCGCTCGTATTCCAAAATATTTACAATACAATCGATAATCGGACGCTTCTAACTGAAAGAACGGGATCGCTTGCGGACAGCACGCTGTATACACTGCTTCGTATTTTATCATTAGCCATTATCGGTGCAGCTTTAGGAATGTCGCTCGGATTGTTTTTCGACAATCGGTTTTTGGCATTAAGCTTTGGGGCAGGCGGTATTGTAGGCGGTTTGCTGGCTGGCTTCATTTTGGACTCCGGCTTGTCCGGGGATATGCTCTCTGACGGTTTATCACGTCTATTCGCTGTTCTTGTACTGGCAGCCATTATTAGCATTTTCACACTTGTTGTTCCGATAAGGGATAATAACAGTACAAACCGTTATGATGGCGGCAGAAAAAACAGCAATAGAGATCAGTCCACAAAGGCGTTAGGCGAACGGACGAAGGACAGCCGCAGTCATGGATTTTAAACGATGCGGGAGGCGGATATAAAATGCGGTTTATCGATGCAGAGGATGGTTCTCCGATCATCAGCGGTTTAACTCGCGTGTTGGAGGAGGACCGCTGCACGCTGCGCTGGATTTGGCCGGGCGGTATAGAAGCGGTTTACATTGGGAAAACACCGGCTGAGCAGGCGGCGGAAAGCCCCGTGGATATAGGAACTGTCAAGTTGTACACGAAGGCAGAATATAAAGCGAATAATGGCTATCATAGCCGATTAGAGGGCATCGGACGTTTTGTCTTTACGGTATATGCCGCACTGGAAGGGAGCGGCGGTCCGCAGCTCATCCTTCAGCCTAATCACGAGAACAGCATCGAAATAAGTGCTGGCCGAGCTAAAATTCATTATTCGATTACAAATAAGAGCGGTTTGTTCAGAAAGTTCAAAACGATTCAAATTCAAGTTTCAACAGAGGTACCGATTGGGAAAGACGTACTTTGTTATGTGAAAAAGCAGGGCAGCTATCCAGCGAATAAAGAAGATGGCATGCTGTATCCGTTCGTTGCGCCTTTCGCAGCTGGAAAAACCGTTTTGCCTGCCATTGAGGTTGGCAAACAGGATTTTATACGATTGTTTTTCACTGATGGCCGAACGTCTGGACAGATGTACGAATTGATTTCAGTATAAAGGAGGAAGATCGCATGGGTATTTTCGATCTTTTCAAGAAAAAGCCGGAAGCAAAGCAAAGGCCTTTGTTTTATGATATTGTTTGCCCCTATTGTTTTAGTAAATTTACACCGGATGAGGTTGTATTCCGCGCTTCACATTCCCGTGAGGATGATGAGGATTATGCGCTTGGAGAAGATGATGAGCTGAATAAGTATCGTGAGCGTTTTGGCCTTGATTCTGTACATGATATGGAAGCGGTGCTCTATCCAAACGACGTGCCTGAAGAGCATCGGATTTACTCAGACCATGTATTGATTGGAATAAATGACCGCTATGGCGAGTTGACACGCAGAAGACTTTGCCCAAAATGCCACAACGAAATTCCAGTAACGGCAGGCAAGGTGCCGAGCAATATTATTTCAATCATTGGCGCTTCACAAGTAGGCAAGTCGGTGTATATGACCGCGTTGATACATACGCTGCAGAACACGACAGCGGATCATTTTAATGCAGCCTGCATGCCGCTTAACGCTGAAATTAGCCGGAAATTCCGAACCTATTACGAGGAGCCGCTGTTTGAGCGCGGCGATCTGCTTGCGTCTACCCAAAAGGAAAAGATGCAGGAGCCTTTTATTTTTCAATTTGTTTTTAAAGATGAATCGAAGCCACCGCTTACTCTCGTATTTTTTGATGTCGCTGGCGAGGGCATGGTAGAGCAAGATTATCTTGGTTTGCATGGTCAGCATATCAAAAATTCAGCAGGCATTTTGCTGATGGTAGATCCGCTGCAAATTCGCTCAATCCGCGAGAAAATTAGAATGAATCTAGGCGATAAGCCCGGTGAATGGGTTTCCCAATACGACGAGCCGCGCGACGTAGTTCTGACGATGTTTGGCGACTTTATTGCTTATCAGGAAAACAACAAAACGGATATTCCGACTGCCGTCGTTTTAACGAAGAGCGATATGCTTCATTCGCTAAAGGATGAAGATGGAGAATATATTAAATCGAACAGCAATATTTTCAACAACATGGTGCATCGCAATTATTTTAACCTGACCGAGTTTGAAAATATTGATGGAGAAATCCGCCGTTTCATCGAGAAGGTCGATCGTCCCTTTAAAGGTACGATGGATGTTTATTTTAAGGATACGGCTTATTATGCGGTTTCCGCACTCGGCAGCAATCCCGTCGATCAGAAGCTGCAAACCGTCGTCAGTCCCATTCGGGTAGACGAGCCCTTCATTTGGCTGCTTTATAAGCTGAACTTCATTGAGGGGAGAAGAGAATAGTGCGCGATTCTACGCCCAGCAGGATGATTCAGCAGCAGATGTATGCACGGGAAAGACGCGGCATTTTCAGATCCACGGAAGGTTATGACACAATCGCCAAATCAAGCGGTTTGGAAGCATCATTTGTCAAAAAAGTGCTTCATCCGTTTTGTGTTTATGATGCCCCGACTGAGCTGGCTACCCGCGGTGAGAAGGACGGTTCCGCGTATCCAGAGACGATGCACTTGCTTCATTTGGATAATGGCGATGTGCTGCTTGGCAGAAGCGTTTATCAGGCAGCCGACTTCACGGGTCTGCGCAGCGCGTTTTTTACGCATAACTTTATTATTCCAAGCGGTCATAGCAGCAAGCCTGCAAGTGATTATATGAACTGGCTGCAAGCCGCTTTCGCAGATCAATATAATATTGACAGCGGTACGGAAATAGCAGAGCTGCTAGAGCTTCCGATTCAGAGTGCAGCAGCGATTAAGCCGTCTGCTCGTTCCATCCTTTCTTTGCTGAACATTTCAGAAAAATCGTTCAAACAGCTGCTCTATGCGGTAATGGCAGCAGTCGGGGGTAAGAAAAAGATCTATGTTTCGCTTGATGTTCCAATCAAACAGCTGCCGGACAAGGCAAAACAGCTGCTTAGTGTGCTATATGCGAGTTTACCCTACGCCTTCCGCAAGCAGCTTGGTTTCATAACTTATGCGAAAGAACCGGTAAGCCGCAAATCGGTTCATCTTACGTTCGTAGAGCAAGGAAGCCTCCGCCATGGGGATCGCAGCATCGAGAAGGATTTTACGTTTGATTTCGGCAACGACCGAATGATGAATGTTGATCTGGACGGTATAGATCAGCCATTTTTGGATTTTGCATGGGATAACTTGGATCGTCCTGACCGTACGGATAGCTTCTTTCAATTCGCTGAGCTGATGCTGGCAGATATGGGGGAGGAGCGCGAACTCGCAGCAGCCAGTTATCATGAGCTATGCGTCGTTTACCAAATCGAGGAAGGCAACGAAAAGTTATATGAATCGCATAAAAGCGCGGTAATGCGGAGCTTGATGGATTATTTGCAGCCATCCGGCGCATTGGATGCCAAGATGCGCTTGAATGATTTATTTCTGTCTCGATTTGATTATGAGTTTGACCGCGCTAGGCAAGGAGTAGTGCCGGAAACCTTCATTGTAGATGTGTTTACACAATACTATCAAATTGAAGGTAAACATATCGAAAATAAGCTGGTTTCCTTTTTCCTTTTAGCATTGATAAATGCAAGAAAGCAGAGTGAGCAAGACGCGGCGGCTTCCTTCTATGCGGCAGTTGAAAGCAATCCTGACTTTAGTATAGCTTTTTTCACAAGAGTCTTAGTAGATGCGAAGCTAAGTGCAAACTTATTTATTCCATTCCTTGAGCAAAAGCTTAAAGCAGCTGCAGGAGCCAAAAGTGTTCTGCAGCTCATTGAGCAGTGGGGCAATGCTCATCCTAAGCTGTACGGTGATGAAGACTTTTTTGTACTGGTCCGCCAGCAGCTCATCGAGAAGCTGAAACGGGAGCGCCACTCGCTGCCAGCGACGAGCAAAGCGCTTGAGCAATTGCGCAGCTTAGCAAGTGAAGGTAAGTTTGGCGTGCGAAAACAGCTGCCGTCTCATGATGCGGTAGAGTTTTATACGGAGCTCGAGCTTGCGGCTTATCGAGCAATGTTAATTGAACTTGATATGGAAAGATTGACGAAGGATCAGCTCATGCTGGGCGAGTTTCTCAAATCGAAGGATCAGCTGAAAAAATGGAATGGACAGCTGAGCGATCCGAGGCAGAAATCAGCAGCGCTTGAGCTGCAGGCGCTTTACGAATGCTTCGCATTCCCGGAGCCAACGGTAGATTTATTCGAAAATCTATCCCCAGCAGAGATCGACCGGGTGCAGCTCGTTGGTCGCCGATTGCTTGCCAATCAGCTGGAGTTAGCTGAGTTTCCCCGTCTCGTGCTATTGTTTCTTCGCAGCTCGGATATGGAATCAGTGGATTATGCCACGCTCCTCAACTATTTGCAGCAAAACGCGTCTCAAAAAGATACGGTATATCTGTTTTTCCGATGGGCAGAAAAACATCCTAGTTTCATGCGCTCGAGAGGTTTTGTCCCTGCCTATGTAACTGCAGTAGTCAGCTATTTCACAAAACATGACCGGGATGCATTTAAGAAACGAGCCAATTGGAAGCAGCATTTTGACAAAGCAGGCCCTATTCTTAAAGGTGTATATAAACAGGCGGAGCGCGAGCTATCCTCACCGCTGACTAAATTTTTTCGCAGGAATCGTAAATCGACGTTTATAACATCGTTATCGGCTATAGGTATTGTACTAATCGTAGCCGGCATTATGTTTGCCTTCGGCGGCAAGGATGATGTGAAGCCTGGTGGTGCTGTTTTGCCTGAAACGACTCCTGAACCGAGCATAACCCAGCCGGATACAATCGTATACGTGGAGCAAAATGCTGCATCAGTGGGCAAGAAGGCTGCGACCACCCTCGTCTTCGCATTTAAGGAAGCAGCAGCTTGCGGACTGTTTAAGCCTAGCTCATTGACGGTAGAAACGCCGGGTGCTGAAGCAGTTTCGTACACGACACTAGAAGTTACTTCTGATTGCAAATCGGATACTGGGAGTAGCAGCACTGACGGAAATCAAGTTGAAAGCTCATCACAGCCGACGGAAACAACGGATTCGACTGCCAAAGAATCCGATAAGCCGACGCCAACGCCAACACCGGCTGAAACTGATTCACTGCCGACAGCTACCGATTCTCAGACGGAGCAACCGAGCAATACTGCAATAAATGAAGCAGACTATACGAACCGGGTTGTAGTTAACCTCGGTAAGCAGGTTGATATACCGGAGAAAAGCATTATCACAGTCGGTGAATCGAAGTATGAGATTTCCGTGCTGCGTGTTGTTGCGCCATAACCAAAGCAACGTATTTATAAGAATAGGAAGGGTTGTTCCGTTAGTAGTTTTACTACTGCTGGGACGACCCCTTTTTTCTTTTTAGCTAATCGGCTATTAAAATGATGAAATTGATTAATGTCATAAAAGTGGATAAGAAAGTTGAATTTATGATAGAGACATAGGGTCTGCAATATTTTACAATATCGGTACTACAACACGAACAAGGAGCTGTTTTTCGATGAAAGGTATTAATAATCCGATAGTCCCAGGCTGGTATGCTGATCCTGAAGCGAGAACGTATGAAGGCAAGCATTGGATTTATGCTACCAGGTCCATTACGGAATATACGAAGCAATTGAATTTGGATGCGTTCAGCTCAAGCGACCTGATCCATTGGGAGAAGCATGAGAGCATTATTGAAATGTCAGACTTTCCATGGATGTGGAGAGCGGTTTGGGCACCTACAATTATCGAGAAACGAGGAAAATATTATTTGGTTTTTGCAACAAACGATATTCAAAGCAACGATGAGATCGGCGGTTTGGAGATAGCCGTATCTGACCGTCCTGAAGGACCATTCAGAGGATATCTGGGAAAACCGCTCATTGATCGATTCATTCATTCCGCTCAGCCGATTGATGCTCATTTGTTCAAGGATGATGATGGAACGATCTATTTATATTATGGCGGCTGGCGTCATTGCAACGTAGCGAAAATGAATGATGATATGACGGGGTTCATTCCACTTGAAAATGGTGAAACCTTTCTCTCCATTACGCCTGATGGTTATGTTGAAGGACCTTGTATGATAAAGAAGGATGGACTGTATTACCTCATGTGGTCGCAAGGTGACTGGGTGAACGGCTCTTATTGCGTTGCGTATGGCGTGAGTGAGAATCCTTTGGGTCCATTCGAGAATAAGGGCATCGTGCTTGAGCGACAAGAGCCTATTGCGGAAGGGCCAGGACATCATGGGTTCCTCCATTTGCCAGAGAGTAATGAATGGCTCATTGTTTATCATCGCCGTATTATTGGTGACCCTGAAGCGGGGAATCGTATGCTTTGTATTGATAAAATGATTATTGCTGACGGGGAGATAAAACCGATAGTTATGACAAATGCTTGGTAGTTGTTATCCCTTGAAAAGTTTCTATAGAAAAGCTATTATCGAAGTTAAAAGGCTTGTATTTGCATGGAACTAGAGCTTTCAGGCAAAATAAAATGCTGAAAGGAAGAGCATGATGTGCCGAAATATTAAAACGTTATTTAACTTCGATCCACCGGCAACAGAAGAGGAAGTAGCTGCCGCTTCGCTCCAGTTTGTTCGAAAGCTATCGGGATATCAGTCACCATCGAAAGCCAATGAAGAAGCATTCAATGTTGCGATACAAGAGGTGGCTGCGGCAGCCCAGAAATTGCTCGACACGCTAGTTACCCAAGCTGAGCCGCGTGATCGAGAGGTCGAAATCGAGCGTGCCCGCGCAAGAAACGCCAAAAGATTCGGTACGGCGGAAGCTTAGCGGTTGGAGTTCTTATACCACTAATAGTTAAATGAACCTCAGATTTCTCTGAGGTTTATTTGATTAGGACATCTATAAGGAGTTAGTAAAAGCCTTTTTTTGTTATGATGATGAGGCTTTTGCTATTTTCCATTGTTCATGAGCAAGCTGAATTCTTTTCCATAGTTCATCCCGCTCTTGACGGCTGTAGTTGACGAGTTTTTCTTCAAAAACCTCGCCCAACACCTCGAGCCACTGGGATTGACTCACTAATTCCGTCTGCCTCACACCGTCAGTTCCTCGTTCATTCCAAATGCAGCCTCGGATTTCATTGCTTCCGCCAGCATGTCTATTTCTAATTAAAAACATATTGATCCATGGAGATTCTGCGGAGCGGCTGTAATGCTCATGCTTAGGCTCAAACTCTGTCATATCCGCCAAAACGGTAGAATCATAATCCACGCCAACAAATGACGCAGATGGATCATGCTCTAAGCGCCATCCATTTGGAACAACAAGAGATTCTGTTACTTTATAAATAAAAGGGTTTTGGTTATACGTTCCAGCAAGAAGAGGCAGCGGCTCAAAAGGCATATCGCCTAATCCAACATCAATAATCCATTGTTCTTCTTCGTTGTTTTCGTTCAACAAGTGAGCGGTTAGTCCAAGGTGAAACGAGTTGATACGAGGCTCGGCACCTAGTGGCTGTACGCCTGCCCGGTGGAATGAAACCTTGTAGCCTAATGAACGCAGAAGATGGCTAAATGCGCCATTTAAATGAAAACAATATCCGCTTCTGCCATGGATAAGGAGCGGGATGGATTGTTTGATGTGAATTCCTGCGGGCTTACCTGCAAAAACATCAATGGTTTGCCAAGAAAAAACTCTTACATGGGCTCTATGAAGCTCAAATAAAAATGCCTTGGTTGGCTCCTGAATATCTGAGATGCCAAGCCTGCTTAAATAAGCTTTTATTTCTTCTCTCGTCAACGGTTCCATAACGATTCACCTCTATGGCTCAAACATCGTTTTGAGCTTCTTTATTTTATTGCCTTTATCACATCCTAAACGAGAAAGAGCTAGAGAACAATGTAGAAATGTAAAGACTGTACCGGTACAGCGTCATTCAATGAATGGTTAGTCATGATGACCAAGTCCTTATACATATACTTTTTTGAAGAGCATACCGAGAGGAGACATCTGCGTGAATAATCAGGTGCGTTATTATAAGCCGTTTATTAGCCCTTTAGATCCCTGCCCGCCTATAAAAGTAAAAAGCTTCAGCACGCCGCCTCAATTATTTATTACCTTTCAACCGCCCAATTTACCTCAGTTTTCACCTCATGAAGCATTGAGATATGGTACACTCTGGCCTATGTTGTATAGCCCATATGATCCGAAAAACGACAGACAGGAAGAAGGTGATTGACGGTGGCGATCATACTTGATGAAGAGTATTACAAGCTGCTGCATGATTTGCAGGCGGTAGATTTTGTACTCGTGGAGCTGAATTTATATTTGGATACTCATCCTACAGATTCCAATGCCATACATCAATACAATCAGTTCGCACAGCTAAGATTGCCTATCGTACAGCAGTATGAATCGAAGTACGGGCCTTTAAAGCATTTTGGCCAAAGCTTCTCCACAAACCCTTGGTCATGGAATGATACACCATGGCCTTGGCAGGTATAAATAGTGGATAGGGCTAGTAGGAAATCTAGAGGAGGCACCGTACATGTGGGTTTATGAGAAAAAACTGCAATATCCCGTTCGCGTAAGCAAATGCGATCCAATGATGGCTAAGTTTCTAATGGAGCAATATGGCGGTGCTGATGGTGAGCTTGCAGCAGCGCTTCGGTATTTAAACCAGAGGTACACGATTCCGGATAAAGTCATTGGATTGCTAACAGACATAGGAACTGAGGAATTTGCTCATTTGGAAATGATTGCTACAATGATATATAAATTGACAAAAGATGCAACGCCAGAACAGCTTAAGGCTGCAGGTCTAGGTGCTCATTATGTGGCTCATGACAGCGCTTTGTTTTATGAGAATGCAGGCGGCRTACCGTTTACGGCTACCTACATTCAAGCGAAAGGCGATCCGATTGCTGATCTGTATGAGGATATAGCGGCGGAGGAGAAGGCTAGGGCGACGTATCAGTGGCTCATTGATTTGACGGACGACGTCGATCTGCAGGACAGCTTGAAGTTTCTGCGGGAGAGGGAGATTATACATTCGCTGCGGTTCCGTGAAGCGGTCGAGATACTTAAGGAAAAGCGGGATGAGAAAATATTTTATTAGATGGAACCTCTCTGCAGGGTACTGCGGGGAGGTTTTTTGCTTTTGCCTGCTGATGTTAAGCTAACAGCAAGAAGAGTGTGGTGGACCGGCTATTTATTATCGCTCTTTCTTTTGCCAGAGTAACACATCCGCTAACCCTACAATTTGATTGATCACACAAGTCCATCGGGACTAAGCGGAATTTCAGTTATACGTTTATAAGCAGTGGTGTACACAGAAGAGTTGGAAGCAAACCGACTTAGATGGAATGAAGTAAACCGAAGGACGTACGAGGTCGTTCAACCCTTTTGGGCGTATCAACGTTTTGTTCTTAACGAGAGAACATCAGATACCGGCATTAGAATGGGATTTGGACTTATGGAGGCTGGAATGAAATGTGTGGGATATGCGGAATGTGATACAAAATGCGAAACATGCCAAACATTCACGCAGCATGAAGCTCATCCTAAAAAAAGTATTACACAATCTGCCTAACGTGCGGATCTCCCAAAAAACAACCTACTCACGAGAGTTTTAAAATCTTACATGATCCAAACGAAAGGATGTGGAGTGCTTATGATGGTTGCGGGATTTCCTTGCCAGGCTTTCTCCATTGCTGGAAAGCGTGAAGGATTTAACGACGCTATTAGAGGGACAGTATTCTTTGAGATCATCAGGTTCGCATCTATTCTCAAACTTGAATTTATACTCCTTGAAAATGTCACAGGACTCCTCAGTCATGACAAAGGGAGAACGTTCGAGACTATCATCGGAACGTTGGATGAGTTGGGGTACGTGGGGGAGTGGTATGTGCTTAACAGCTCGGCCTATGTGCCACAAAACAGAGAACGAGTCTTCAGTGTCGCAAGTCTTAGAGGATCAAGTGGACGAAAAATATTTCCTTTCAGAGGAGAAAACAACAAGCCTGCTAAAGACTCTAAAACAATAGCTTCTAGGGTCATGATCGCTGGAAATGTAAATCCAAGCAGAAGAGGTATGAATGGCCAAGTAATTGCAGCAAACGGACTAGCGCCGACACTTACAACGAATAAGGGTGAAGGTAACAAAATTTTAGTTAATGTATCACAAAAGACAGGTGTCAACGAAGCAGGAGAAGCAGCTTGTTTAGATGCAAGTTATTTCAAAGGATTAGGAGCCAATCAAGCTCGAACAGGGGTCATGGAACCCATGGCTGTATTAATACCTGACCGCGAAGAGAAAAGGCAGAACGGACGTAGATTTAAGGAGCCAGGAGAACCATCTTTTACGCTAACAGCACAGGACAAACATGGAATCTATGATGGTTATCGTATTCGCAAACTGACACCTCTTGAATGTTTTCGACTGCAGTCTTTTCCGGACGATTGGTTTTATACACTCAAAGGATATGGGATAAGCGATTCCCAATTATATAAAATGGCAGGCAATGCTGTAACGAGCTGAGTTGCTTATGAAATCGGTAAACGATTGATGGATTCCTTCAGATTTTAATGTACTTGAGTAATGCAGTCTGTTCTGTGCTGCATTAATTTTTTGTATAAACAGTATCTACATTGTTATCTAAGGGTAATAAAAGTAGTACATGTTAGGTTATCAGCATTATCATTTCCCTCAACTAATAAAAGGAAGCAGCCGATCATTATGATTGGCTGCTACTGTGTTTTTTTGAACTATGGTTTCCCGTTAGTTCAACGATTTATTGATTTTAGACTTCAATTCTGTTTTCATAACAAGAAAAACACATTCAATCAAATCTTCCACATTGTTACTCCTCTATATTAGCAAACGCCCAGACTTACTTACATCACCAATTGATTAGTTTACCATCTCTGAAGAACCCACAGCGTGGTCCTTCCGACCCCAGTTTTATCAACCCGAGGATCAACTCGGCAGCATGTTTTGGAGTTCTTGGAGCGGACGAACCTCCCATATCCGAGCTGACCCACCCTGGATCGGCTGCATAAATTTTTATATGTCCTTTGACTTCGGCTGCTGCCAATTGGGTCAATGCATTCATGGCAAGTTTGGAGATCTTGTATGCACCAGCACCTTCAGATGACATGGCGCTCATGGTTCCATATTCCGAGGAGACATTAATTATTGTTCCATATCCTCGCTCTTCCATAAGTGGTACAAACGAACGCATGACATGATAAACACCGTATAAATTCGTTGTCATTGTGTTCTCGAGAATTGTTGGATCCATCGATAATAAGTTGTTATCCCCGTCAAGATAAATACCAGCATTATTAATTAGTATATCTAATCGCCCAACGGTCTCTGTGATAGTCATTGCAGCTTGACGAATGCTTTCTTGATCCGTTACATCAATTAAAATAAAGGAGACATCAAATCCCGATTCGGCAAGCTGTTGCGCAACTGCAGTGCCCTTGTTTGTATCTCTGCTTGCTAATATGACCTTGAAACCCATGCAAGCTAATTGTTTGACGAGTTCATATCCGATGCCACGATTCGCTCCTGTGACCAGAGCTACCTGCTTATCTATCATCATGAGCAACCTCCAATCGACCCTCTATTGAAATTTTTGGATAAATGGACGCAATGCTTAATACAACGAACAAGATCCCTCCAAGTAAGACGTATGGCGCCCCCATTTCCGTTATGAAAAGCCCACATACGCTTGCGCCTATTGTTGTGCCCATGTTAGCAGATGTCAGGAAGATTCCGTTTGCGAATTCAGGCGCATCCGGCGCTGAAGTGACAATCCAATATTGAGTAATATTGCCGCCAATCCCTCCCAATACTCCCCAGATCAGAATCATACAGACCATGGGTACACTGAACTGGCCGAGGAATAACATGAGGATGTAGACGCCACCTAATACAAACGGATATCGCTTTATTGTACTTAATGCATGATGAGTAAGCAGTCTCCCTGCGATTATGTTTCCAATCATATTAGCCGCACCGTAAAGGAATAACATCAAACTAATGGTGTTCCAAGTCAATTGGGTCACGATTTCCAAGTATTCCGCAAGATAACTGTACACTCCGAACAAGGCTCCGTTCATGAAGATAACCGCGGCAATGGACAACCAAACTGCTGATCTTCTTAAGACTCGCAATTGAACGCCATAAGAAGGCTTATTCGCTACAGGCATAGACGGAACGAATAAAAGCGTTGCGATGAAGGCGGCTATATTTACCACCGCAAAGAACAACATCGCATAAGCAAGCGATGTTGCGCTTGCGATTATGCTGGCTACCGGTACCCCAATTACCATGCCCGCAGAAACGCCAATGAAGACTTTCGCTACTGCCTTTGATGCTTCTTCTTTGTTAACGGTAGCGGCTGCGACCGTAAAGGCCATGGAACAATAAATCGGGTGAAAAAAAGCGGGTACGACACGTGCAATCAATAACACGGTAAAGTCTGATGTAATAGCGGAAACGAAATTGCCCACAATAAAAATGCCAAGTGCAAGTAGCATGATTTTTTTGCGATTTATCCCCGAGAACAATGAGGGCAAAATGGGACCAGAGATGGCAACCGCAAGCGCAAAGAGGCTAACGGTCAGCCCCGCAGCGGAGATGCTGACCTGGAAGTGGTCCGAGATTAAAGGCAAAATTCCGATAACGCCCATTTCAGTATTTAAAATACCAAATACCCCAAAAGTTAATACATAGACAACTAAATGGTTGCGATTAATCCTCATACGCCATAGCTGACGAAAGCTCTCGGTAGGCATTAACTTGAGCYTGAAGATCGACAATCTTCTGCTCAGCAATACCCATCGCGTCAGCGCCTCCGATAAAGCGTTTCGGTGGATCAATCTCACTTACAATCTTGAGAATCGCATTCGCGAGCTTGGTTGGATCACCAGATTGTTGCCCATTTTGTTCTTTGAAAAATGACAGGAAGCTTGCTCTGCGATCCTCGTAATCTTCGAGTAAGTTTTTGGCGTAAGTCGACGAGGACTCTGTCAGAAATTCCGTACGGAAAAAGCCCGGATTGACAATCGTCGTATGAATGCCGAAAGGAGCTATTTCAGGTGAGAGGGACTCCATCCAGCCCTCAAGCGCGAATTTCGATGCACTGTAGGCTGAGTTAAACTCAAAGCCGGAAATGCCTGCACCGGAAGAAATCGAGACGATATGACCGTTACGCTGCTTGCGCATGACAGGCAACACCGCACGGGTAACGTTCATAGGCCCTATCAATGACACGTGTAATTGCTCATCGATTTGGACGGGGGTCAGTTCTTCAAAGAAACCTCCATAAAATTGCGCGGCATTATTAACAAGCACATCGATAGTGCCGAAGCGATCAATTGCAGCCTTAACTGCCGACTGAGCATCATCAGGACGGGTAACATTCAATTTAACGACCAAGGCATTCTCAGAATCACCGATCGCTTTAGCCACCGCGTCTGTATTGCGTCCTGTAGCCACAACCTTATGTCCTGCATTCAAGGCAGCTTTCGCGATTATTTTGCCCATACCTCGGCCAGTTCCCGTGATAAACCAAACCTTTTCTCTAACCATGTTTAAAATCCCTCCGATTTCTTTATAACAATGTGGATCAAAAAAGCTGATTGTATTTATTTTAGACGTGCTATTATCACATAACAAATACTTATATCTCATAACTTGATATGCTTGAAAAGCATTTCTTGAACATGTAGTATGGAAACAAAAAAGGAGATATGTCGATGGAGGTAAGAGTATTACGTTATTTCCTTACTGTCGCTAGAGAAGGGAGCATTACGGCAGCTGCAGACTTTTTACATCTAACACAGCCAACCTTGTCCAGACAATTAAAGGATCTTGAACAAACGTTAGGAAAAAAACTATTTATTCGCAGTAGCCACCATATTGTCCTCACAGAAGAAGGAACGCTTTTGAGAAGAAGAGCTGAAGAAATCATTGAGATGGTTGATAAATTAGAGACTGAGTTCCGGTCTATGGAGGAAACTGTTAGTGGGGATGTATATATAGGTGGCGGGGAAACAGAAGCCATGAAACAAATTGCTCGAGTAGTAAAGAAATTGCATTCAAAATATCCGCATATACGGTATCATCTCTACAGCGGGAATGAAGATGACGTAACGGAGCGGATCAATAGGGGACTGCTTGACTTTGGCATACTCATTCAACCGGCTGATGTTTCGAAATACAATTATTTGAATTTGCCCGCCAAAGACGTTTGGGGCGTTGTGATGAGAAAAGATAGTCCACTAGCTTGCAAGGATGTAATTCAACCCGCTGACTTACTACAAGTTCCGCTCATTTGCTCTAGACAGGCGCTAAAGCAAACATTTTCAAAGAATGATTTTGCCGATTGGTTTGGTGACGATTTCGATAAACTAAATATCATAGCCACTTACAACCTGGCCTATAATGCCTCAATCATGGTTGAAGAAGGCATCGGTTATGCTCTAACACTAGATAAGATCGTAAATACGTCGTTTGATAGCAACCTTTGTTTTAGACCTCTCGAGCCAAGAGTAGAGTCCGGATTGAATATGGTTTGGAAAAAACATCAGGTCTTTTCCGCTGCTGCAAAAACATTCTTGACTCATATTCAAGATTTCTATGGATAGTGTTACAACTTTCCAAAATTCCGAGGGCCACGACCAGCTCTGCCAATAAGTTCTACCCAATATGTTTATATATTGCAATAGGTCCAATCTTGAACCTTCTGCCATAAGCGAGTTTACCTCTCGATAATAGTATGGCATACACGTTACCGCGCTTTATCCTTCTCTTCATCTGGCGACTGGGTATATGAAGACCAATTACTAATCAAGATTTCGATGATTATACCGTATCAAAAGTGTGTCCAGAAAATGAAACGTACCATAAATCAAATATACAGTTTTTGAAACGCTTTATAGTGTCTTTTTTTAGTGTATCAAAAAGCATGCATTTTGAAAGGATAGGATGGTGACTAAGGCTATACCGGTATATAATTCAATCCAGATACTTCAATATGTGAAAAAAGACAATTTACCTTTCTTGTACAATAAGGGACACTCTTCTGAATTAACGTAATGGACAAAGAGTATGAGTTATAAACCTACAAGGGAGAGAAGACATAGATATCTTTATAGAGAAGGAGGAGTATTAATGATGGAGATGGGCTACGCGCGTGTTTCTACTAAGGAGCAAAATCCGGAAAGGCAACTGCTGATAAATTGAGCGTCAAAGACTTCAATCGACCTCAGTATCAGGCTAAGTGTCTTATGTTGAGACAGGTGATTTAGTTTACATCGATTCGTTAGATCGATAGGGACGAGATTACGAAGGAATCATAGATGAGTGGGAATATATTACTCGTGAGATTGGAGCGGATATTGTTTGTTTGGATAACGAGCTGCTCTTTGATTCTAGAAAGTATCGAACCATGGGTAACTTCGGAAAGGTCCTGGAGAGTCAATTTCTTAGTTTGCTTGCCTATGTAGCAGAACAAGAGTGTAAAAAGAATCTGGAGTGACAAGCTGAAGGAATTGCAGTGGCTAAATCTGAAGGAGTTAAGTTTGGCAGGCCGCGAAAGGAAATTGAATCAAATTTTATTGAAGTGTATCAAGCTTGGAAAGCTTCCGTAAATCTATAGCGTATGTCACAAGGCAGATGGAGGAAAATATAAGATTGCTGCTTAGGCTACGCTTTAACGACTAGCAACTCAAATTACCGCTGGCTAGTCAAAAAGCCGAGCGGTTTTTTTGGCCAACCTGAGAGCGAATAGCTCGTTTATTACCTACCACAGACATCATAGCTAGTACGGTTAAGAGGACTGCCATAACGCCGTGAAGCAATGTCGCCGTATGAAATCAAGACGTTGAGCATTGCTCTTTCCTTCTAATTTATTGTTGCCTCTGTGATTAAGAGACGCATACGCCAACCGTATCCTGCTCGGTTAAAACTTATGAGCAAGCTACTCGTGCGGCGGCTGTAACGGTCATCATCAGGTCATTATCTCTGTAGTTGCGAACAGCCCCAGTAGACTGAACATTTGAGAAATGTTTAGTCTGTGAGGTTTTCTATGAGGCTAACGCCAGCCGTTTCACCCCATTCAGAAAAGAATCGTCGTAAGAACGCAAAATAAACTACGACATCACAATTAACTAATGGGTATTTCCAAGCCGGGTATCGAAGGTATAGGGGAGAATGAGACCGAGAAGAAGCAGTCCAGTATGCTGGCAATAAATCGATTAGGAAGCGTCCCCAATGTTTGAATTAGAATTGAACTGACTCACTATCCGCATTGCAATCAAAAGTCCTTTGACTTATTGGCGTCCTGCGCTTCAAGCTTCATCGTCTGCCTCTTGAACCTTCTGAATATTTTGCAACTCAGGAACCGAGAATATTGAATTATTAAGCGCTCTCTTGGATGATACAATGTTACTGCAAACAACCACAATAAAGAGAGGGGCATCATCCTTGAAAAAGTCAAAACTTGCTGCCATCGGCACAAGCGCGCTGCTCGTCACTGCCTTCCTTGCAGGCTGCTCATCCAACAACAATGTGAACACCGCCAGCCCGTCGGGAACTGCTTCAGGAAGCGCATCCACGTCGTCTACATCGGCTTCTGACAAGCCCACATCCGGCGAACAGGTCAAGCTGACCTTCTGGCGCAATTCCGGCAATGACGCCGAAAACTCCGCTTACGACCAATTGGTGAAGGCATTCAATGCGAACAATCCAGACATCAAGGTCGAGATGAGCCCGATTCCTTATTCGGACTACGATGCGAAGCTGCGGACCTCGATCGCAGCGAACAATCCGCCGGATATTATGGCAATCGATGCACCGAACATGGCATCCTACGCGCAATCAGGAGCATTGCAATCGTTGACGAATTATTTCAAGGTGGACGGCAATCTCGACGATATTCCGGCGGGTACAATTGGGGCTTATACTTACAAGGACAACATTTACATGGCACCGCTTACCGAATCGTCCATTGCACTTTTCTACAATAAGAAGATGTTCGAGGCAGCAGGTATTCCGCTACCGTCCAAAAACCCGGATGAGCCGATGACATGGGATCAAGTGCGCGAAGCGGCTATCAAGCTGACTGACGCGAAAAAGGGCATTTATGGCATCGATCCGGCCCAAGGCTTTGGGAACGCGGGAGCGGCCGCTTACTTCAAGTACCCGATCATCTGGCAGTTCGGTGGGGAGATCATGGACAAGGATGGTATGACATCTAAGGGCTACCTGGATATGCCGGAGACGAAGAAGGCGGTACAATTCTTCGCGGATCTGTATAATAAGGACAAAGTATCGTCGCTGGAATACCCGCCGGATCCGTTCCCTACAGGCAAGCTTGCGATGACGGTCGACGGCTCCTGGTCGTTGTCCTTCTTGGCCGAGAAGTTCCCGAATTTCAAGCTCGGTGAGGATTGGGACGTCGCGCCGCTGCCTAAAGAAACGAAGCAAGCGGTAGCCAACGGCTCTTGGTCCCTCGCCATCTCTTCCCAGAGTAAGAACGCGGACGCAGCCTGGAAGTTCGTGAACTACGTGACTGGAGCG
Organism: Paenibacillus sp. 2TAB26; assembly: GCF_052115145.1. Classification (NCBI taxonomy): domain Bacteria; kingdom Bacillati; phylum Bacillota; class Bacilli; order Caryophanales; family Paenibacillaceae; genus Paenibacillus; species Paenibacillus sp. 2TAB26. The sequence continues at coordinate 16,292 of NZ_JBFRGC010000010.1, read as the reverse complement.
GAAGGCTCCAAGCTTTACAGCAGCGTGACGAAAGATATTCCGGTTCGCTACTCCGTCGCGAAGCAGTTCCCGGAGCTGAACGAATATCCGAAGAACGTCTTTGTCATCCAGAACCAGAAATACGGTCGCTCGCGTCCGATTACGCCGATCTTCCCGCAGATGTCGGATGCCGTCAACAAGATGCTTGAAGACGTAACTATTGGTAAACGCAACGTCGATACGGCGATTGCTGATGCCATCAAGAAGATCGACAAGGCTTACGCCGATATGCCGAAGTAAGAAATAAAGGATAACCTGAAAAAGACGTCCGCTATTTGCGGATCGTCTTTTTCAGGCTTTTGCGTTCAAATAGCTCTCATCTTACATTCACCGGAGGCCTGACGACATGCTCTACTCGCTTCGAAGCCGACTTATGGTTGCTTTCTCCATCCTGCTTATTTTCCCCTTCGTTTCGTTGGTCTATATTCTGACTTCCGAGTCGGCGAACCTTATTAAGAATTCCCTTGAAATATCCGCTTCGCAGACGATCGAGCAGTACGCTTCCCACGTAACGACCTTGATGAAGCAGTTGGAGGATATCGGCAACCAGGTTCTCGGAAGCTCGATTACCCAGACTTGGCTGGCCGATCTGCGCAATAGCGAAGACCTGGAGAGAGAAGAACTGCTGGCGAAGCGCAGGGTGCGGGATTTTCTGTCCTCCTATGCGGTGAATAATTCCAACGGAATCTCGATCAGTCTTTTTACTATTGCGAAGGGCGGATTGTGGAAGCAGGATCGCACATATGAACAGCAACCTTGGTTTCTGGATTACAAGGAGCAGAATGTGAAATGGACGGGGTCTCACCTGGACGAGGACCAGCCGGATGAGAGCATGAGGAACCGCAATGTGAATGGCTACCTGCTGCCTCTTGTTGAGCTTCAGACGTTGATCAGCGTTGGCATCGTTAAGGTCAACTATCCGACGAGCGTTCTGCGGGATCCACTAGAACGGATTCATTTCGGCGAGACGGGCCGCGTCTTCCTGCTGGATATCGATGGGCGGAGCGTGCTAGGCCAGCAGTTTACAGGAGTAGCGGCCATCTTGCAGGAAGGGATAAGCAAGCTTGCCAAAGTCCGGCAGACCAATCAGGCGGGGAAGCGAGTGAGGGAGAGCGGCGTGTTCGCCGTACGAAATCAGGGCAAGCCTTACCTGGTCTTCTACGAGGAGCTGCCGGATCAGAACTGGACGATCATGGGCGTCGTGCCGGAACGGGAATTGTATGCGAAGCTAAACCGCATTAAGGAGACGATGCTGCTCGTAAGCGGAATTCTGCTGGTGATCGTGCTTGTTGTGGCATTCGGCCTGTCCAAAAGCGTCACGAATCCTCTTACGCGAATGGCCCGATCCATGAAGCTTGTGAAGCGAGGCGAGTTCGACGAAGCGATTAAACAGATGCCCAACACCCAGCGGGGGCACAGTGAGATCGGTTATGTGACCGGCGCTTTCGGACAGATGACGCACCGGCTGAAGTACCTGATCGAAACGGAATACGAGACGAACCTGAGGCGTAAAAATGCTGAATACAAAGCGTTGCTGCTGCAGATCAACCCGCATTTTTACAACAATACGCTCGAAATTATTAGCGGTCTGGCCGCTATGAAGCGCAATGACCTCGTCATGGATGCAACCGAGTCGCTGGGACAGATGATGCGGTATTCGCTGGATTTGAGCTCTGATCAGGTGTGGGTGCCGGAAGAACTCGATTATATCCGGGATTATTTGTTCATCCTAAAGCTAAGGTATGACGATCGACTACAGGTACGGATCGAAGAGGCGCCGGGGGCCCGTGAACTTAAGATGCCTAAGTTTATTCTGCAGCCCTTGGTTGAGAATGCGGTTAAATACAGCTTGGAAAACGGGGAAAAGGCGATTGTTGAACTAGGTGCCGAGGCCCGCGACGGTTGGCTGTACTTGACCATCTCCGACAACGGAATCGGCATGAATGGGGAACTGGCAGCCGATTTGCAGAGGGGGCTGTCTGGGGCGGATACGACGGCGATCCTCCACACGGAGGGGAACAGCATTGGACTCCGAAACGTGCTGGCGCGTTGCAGGGTGCAATACGGCGATGCCTTTGAAGTCCACATTGCTTCATCACCGGATTCCGGCACGACGATAACGATGCGGTTGCCCGCAAGCAGGAGTTGATCATCATGTACCGTGTAATGCTCGTAGACGATGAAGCCGGTGTTCGCAATAGCATCCGGGCGAAGATTGATTGGGAGAGTGCCGGATTCGTCATCGCTTACGAAGCGTCCGATGGAGAGGAAGCACTCCGTATGCTTGCCGAGGCGGTGGTTCGTCCGGATATTGTCATCTCGGACATTAGAATGCCGAAAATGGACGGGATCACCTTCATCCGAGCTTGCAAGGAGGCCTATCCGGAACTGCGTGTTATCGTCTTGTCCGGCTATTCGGACTTCGATTATATGAAGTCGGCCATTCAGCTCGGCGTCAAGGATTACCTGCTGAAGCCTGTAGTGCGGGCGGAGCTCTCATCGCTGCTCGGGAAGCTGGCGGGCGAGTTGAAGGAGGAACGACTGCTGGAAGGTGAGCGCCAGCGGGAGAAGGTTCAGCGTAACCAGCAGCTGCGGCAAATGCAGGAGCATTTCCTCCTTCAATTGGTGAAAGAGGAAGGCGTAGGCGAGTCTGCGGTGAGAGATCGACTGCACCATTTGCAGCTCGCCAAGCTCGACGGCGAAGCGCTAAGCCTACGCTTTGCGACACTAGAGATGCGCTTGCCGCCGGGAAGGCTGCGAAGCTGGGAGGGACGCCGCGATCTGCTGCAGCTGGCATTCCGCATGCTCTGCCGAGAGACGGCCGATAAGCGTGAGGACGTGTACCCATTCTATGACGTGGGGCACCCGTCGATGATGTTTTTCCTGCTGGTGGACACGGGAAGTAAGGAGTCTGGGGACGCAGCCGCGGAGCAGTTCGTTCGCGAGCTGAGGCGCAATGCGGCGATGTACCTGCGGCTTGAGAGCGTCGGCGGCATAGGCGAGCCCGTGTCGGGGTGGCGCGAAGCGAAAAACGCATATGCCAGCTGTATGCTGGCCTGGAGCCGCGAGACGATCGATGGATCGGCCACCGCATCGACCCAGCAGGGAGTACTGGATTGGGCGCAGTCATTCACGGCTGAGACGGAGCGAAGGCTGATTCAGGCGATCGAGACATTGAATCGGCAAGCTTTTTCCGCTCAATTACTCGAGCTGTTCCCGTCGAATCGAGACATGCCGATGTTCGCCTTCACCTTCCTGGCGCTGCGGGTCATTCTTACCTTCGGTTCACTTGCGAAAAAGTTTGAACTGGGCGATACCTCGCTTCAACAGGTGCTATGGAATTGCCAAGCTTCGATTGCGACCTATCGGAGTCGGGAAGAGGTACTTGCGCAAATTGAACGGATCGCCGATTTGGTCATGGATGCGGTGCGAAGCAGCCGGACCTCCAGCGGCCAGCTGCAGACGGAGGCGGTCCGCAAGTATGTGGATGAGAATTATCCTTACGAGTTGACACTGTCTCAGTTGGCCAGTATGTTTCACATGAACGAGACTTACCTGTCGGGCTTGTTCAAGCAGAACGCTGGCGTTACATTCAGTGACTATTTGACGCGGCTCCGGATGACGCGCGCCGCCGAGCTGCTGAGCGGGACAGATCTGAAGTTGACGGATATCGCGATGCTGGTTGGCTACTCCAGCTCCAGCTATTTCAGCACCTCTTTTAAAAAGTATTACGGCTGCAGCCCAAAGGAATACCGGGAGAAGCGGCAGACAACGAATGAGAGCTAACAGCTTTTATAGAAGAAGTCATCCCTCCCCACTATTCGCTACTTCCTCCCCCCCCCACCCAGCATTTTAAAAGTTGCTCCCCGAGCATAGTGAAAGTCTTGGCCCTTCCCGCAGCCTTACAATGGAGGCAATCGAAACAAATATGGAAAGCTGCGGGAAGGAAGAATTCGACATGACAAACACGAACACGAGGCAAGACAGCCGCCAATCCGAGCATGAGGAGGCGCTTAAGATAGCGGAGGAAGCGGTACAGGCCGGAGCCGCTCGGGCGGCGCAAGATCCGTTCCGCCTGCGCTATCACCTGATGGCGCCGTCGGGCTGGATGAACGATCCGAACGGACTTATTCATTTTAAAGGCGAGTACCATGCCTTCTATCAACATTTCCCATTCGGTGATTATCAAGGCCCGATGTACTGGGGACATGCGGTCAGCCGGGACTTGGTGCGGTGGGAGCATCGCCCGGTTGCCCTTGCACCGACGGAGCCCTACGAGTTCGGTTCGTCTGAAGGCGGCTGCGGCTGTTGGTCGGGCAGTGCGGTGGAGCACGAGGGACAATTGGTGCTTTTCTATACCGCACACGTCGATGGGCGTACCCCGGAGGAAGTGCAGACTATGGCGACGAGCGAGGATGGAATCCGCTTCGTTAAGCATCCGGTGCCCGTCATTCAAGGCAGTCCGGACGGTGAATGCTTCGGCTTTCGCGACCCGAAGGTGTGGAAGCATGAAGAGCGCTGGTATATGGTCATTGGCTCAGGTAAAAACGGTCGCGGCCGCGCCCTCCTATACGAGTCTCCCAACATTTTGGATTGGTCGTACCGGGGTGTCGTGGCGGAGAGCGACGGGACGCAGGGAGATATGTGGGAATGCCCGGATTTGTTCCCGCTAGGAGGCAAGTACGTCCTAATCGTTTCACCGATGAACATGGACGGCGTCAAAAATCTCTACATGATCGGTGAGATGGACTTCGCTGCAGGTCGTTTTATCCCCGAGAGCAGCGGCATCATCGATGACGGACCGGACTTCTATGCCGCGCAAACGATGTTGGACAGCAACGGACGCCGCATCCTGATCGCCTGGATGGACATGTGGGGATCGCGACTCATTAAGACGGGACGCGCCTGGTATGGGGCTATGACGCTTGCCCGAGAGCTTCAGATGACCGAAGATGGGCGTCTGGCCTCGAGGCCAGTAGAGGAACTAGCTTCTCTTCGAGGACAAGAGATTTCGAAATTAGACAACGGACTCCATCTGCAGCCTGGCGAAGAACGAATCTGGTTGCTGCCGCCGGCCTTTGAATGGCAAGCCGATATTGATTTGTCTGCAACAGAGGCGCAGGAGCTTCGGATCTTAATTAGTGGAGCATGCGAGGATTTATCCGACGCTGAGTCCGTAAAGACTTCGCGGTCCGTCACAGACCAAATCACTAAGATCCGCTGGCTGGCTGCGCAGCGCCGCATCGAATTGAACCGCAATGAGGCGGGAATTGGCGATCCCGGCGTGTACGTATCCGACCTTCCGGCTTCTGCCGCCACTCGCCTGAGTCTCCGTCTGTTCTCAGACAACTCATCCATAGAGTTGTTTGTCAACGATGGCGATCGAGTGTTGACCAGCCGCATTTATCCTCTGGCTTCAGGACGCAGACTGGAGATTCAGGCGGTGGGAGGAACCATTGTTTTCGAAGTCATGCGGCTCTGGACTATGGATGGACTGGAGGTTAAGTAATGAGCGGGATTCCGAAAAAGTCTATGTCGGCCCTAGCCACGATCGCTATCGGCACCGTGGTTGTGCTCGCGATAGGAGGAGCGATCTGGATGTCGTTCCACTCCGATTCAATTAAAGATTCCGCTGGAAAAACCAACAAGGCGGAGGATATCTACGCGACGCCCGCACCTTTCCGATTCAACCCGATCGCGAATTATTACACGGAACGCTATCGCCCGCAGTACCACTTAAGTGTCGAGACCGGCAACATGAGTGATCCAAACGGCATGGTGTATTACGAGGGAGAGTACCATCAGTTTTACCAGAACAGCGGTCAGTGGGGGCATGCGGTCAGTCAGGATCTCTTGCATTGGGAGCATCTTCCTGTCGCCTTGATTCGCGATGAGCTCGGCGAAATATGGTCGGGCAGCGCGGTTGTGGACTGGAACGATACGAGCGGTTTTTTCCAAGGTAAATCCGGGCTGGTTGCAATCTTTACGCATTTCCAGAGCGGCGTGCAGTCGCAGAGCATCGCGTACAGCAGCGACCGCGGGCGCACCTGGACAAAGTATGAGGGTAATCCGGTCATTCCGAATCCCGGAATCAAGGATTTCCGCGATCCGAAGGTTATCTGGCACGAAGCGAGCAAGCGTTGGATCATGGTGGTATCAGTCGATAATCATGTTAGATTCTACTCATCGCCCGATTTCCGAAACTGGACCAAGACAGGTGAATTCGGCATAAATCAAGGTTCGCATGCCGCCGTATGGGAATGTCCAGATCTGTTCGAGCTTCCGGTAGACGGCAGTGGTAATCACAAGTGGGTGTTGACGCTGAGCGTCGGCAACAACGAGGCGACCAAAGGCTCGACAGCGCAATATTTCATCGGAGAGTTCGACGGAAAAACCTTCCATAATGATAATCCCGCCGATAAAGTGTTGTGGACGGATTACGGTAAGGACTTCTATGCGGCGGTCTCGTATTCGGACATCCCGGAGAAGGACGGACGACGTATCTGGCTCGGCTGGATGTCCAACTGGCGCTACCCGTTTACGATGCCGACCGATCCTTGGAAAGGCAACATGTCCGTTCCCCGCGAGCTTACACTTCGCGATATTCCTGGTGAAGGGATCCGTCTCATTCAACAACCAGTCAAGGAACTCGATTCGCTGCGCGGCACCGTACTTAAGCTCGAAGCGCAGCAGCTCGCGACCAACTCGAACGCATTCGGGAAGTGGCGCGGAACCTCTTATGAGCTGGATACGACTTTCACCGTTTCGGTTGATGCTGCGTTTGCACTCAAGGTAAGGACTGATGGTACGGGGGCGGAGGAAACCATCATCCGCTACAATGCCACAGCAGGAACACTTACAATCGACCGTTCGAAATCTGGCACTGTTTCGTTCGAGCCGGGCTTCGCGGAGAGCTTTGCGGCTCCGGTGAAGCCGTCTGCAGACGGAAGGTTACCTCTTCGGATCTATGTAGACGAAGACACGCTCGAAGTGTTTGCTGAAGACGGAGCGAAGGTGCTATCCGCCATCGTGTTCCCCGAGCCGTTAAGCAATGGCTTGTCGCTAGAACTTGAGCGGGGTAGCGTCAAGCTAGATGAAGCCTCATTCTACCCGATGCGCTCGGTGTGGCGTGACGAGAATCCTGATTCCAACGTACCGACCCGCATCCTCATCGGCAAGGAAAGTGTGGATGTGGCGCTTGGCGCCCATGTAACCGTGAAGTCGTCCGTGCTGCCGCTGTCCGCCTCCCAACAGCTCGAATGGGCGTCCAGCGACATGTCAGTCGCTAAAGTGACACATGCAGCGGACGGCAACGGTGTTGACATCTCCGGCATAAGTGCAGGACAAGCCGACTTGATCGCGAAGACGCCTGACGGCAAAGTGACGGCGACGATGAGCGTGTTTGTCTTCGAGCCGTAAAGGGCGATAGCTCTCTGAATCAAGTTTATTCACCAAACCACCAAACTGAAAGGAAGGGAAAACCATGGCACACACCGAGCTGGCTCCATCGATATCCAAGCGCCGCAAAGGAAATCCCTTCGGCCGGGCACTGCGCCAGGAAGAGAGAACGGCTTGGCTGTTCATCTTGCCTGCGTTGGCAGCGCTTCTGCTCTTTGTCTTCTACCCGATGGTCCAAGCATTCTTCATCAGCTTCCAGAACTACAACATGGTAGGCGGAACCCGTTCTTTTAACGGCATAGATAATTACCGGACGCTGATGAATGACTCTGAGTTTCTAGCAAGTCTTCGGCATTCACTATTCTTCGCGGTCATTGTCATTCCGGTACAGACAGCGATCTCGCTAGGCCTCGCGTTGCTGATTCAGCGAGCCGGGCGTTTTACAAGCCTGTTTCGCACGGCTTATTTTATCCCAGTCGTGATCTCGACCTCGGTCGCAGCCACGGTGTTCAAGCTCATCTACAACAAGGACTTCGGCATCCTGAATCAGCTTCTCAAGTCGATGGGACTGCCGCTGACGAACTTTTTATCCAATCCGGATACCGCGATGTACGGCATAATCATTCTCGGCATTTGGAAAGCATCTGGGTTTTTCATGATTATTTTTCTTGCGGGACTGAACAACATCTCTCAAGACTTATATGAGGCTGCTCGGGTTGACGGAGCAAGCCGAGCGCAGCAGTTCTTCCGCATTACGCTGCCGATGCTGAACCGGACGATGGCTTTCGTTGTCATCATGACGACGATCGATGCAATCAAGCTGGGTGGTATCGTCTTCGTCCTCACCAATGGAGGACCGAACGGGTCCACCCAGACAGTCGTGTATTACATCTGGAAAACGGCTTTTCAGCAAATGCAAATGGGCTACGGCACAGCGGCGGCTTTTGTTCTGTTCGCTATCGTGCTGATCATCTCGCTTGCGCAAATGACCTACTTCAATAAGAAAGCTGACTACTAGGGGGATTATTATGCGGCAAATGGGGTTTGCGCTTAAATACATCATGATGACGCTCATCGCCATCGTCTGCATCATTCCGATCGTATGGATGGTCGCTGGATCTCTGCGTCCTTATGAGGAACTGTTCCAATATTCATCGAGCTTGAATTGGCATATGTTCGTGCCAGTCAAGTTCACCTGGGAGAACTACAAAAACGTTATTTTCAGCGAAACGAATCCATTCCTACGCTACATTTGGAACACAGTGATCGTGGCTGGATCCGTAACTGTCATCGTGCTCGTCGTAAGCGCCTTGGCCGCCTTCGCTTTCGCGAAGCTGCGATTCCGTGGCAAGTCGATCGTCTTCGCCTTGTTCATGTCGGCGATGGTCATTCCGGGTGAAGTAACGCTCGTGCCGAACTACTTGCTGATGAACAATTTCGGTTGGGTCAACTCATACGCTAGTCTTATTGTGCCTTCCTCGCTATCGGTGTTCGGCATCTTCCTGCTGCGGCAGTTTTTCGCGGACATTCCGAATGAGATTATGGAAGCGGCGAAGATTGACGGTGCTTCGGTTATGCGTGTGTTCATTAGAATCGTCGTTCCGGCGGCCGTTCCGGCGCTAATAACACTCGGCCTAATGACGTTTCTCGGCAACTGGGACTCGTATCTCTGGCCTCTTATCGTCATCAACGACGAAAAGAAGCAGATGCTTCAAGTCGCGATTGCGTCGTTCTCTTCGCTAGCCGGTACCGATTGGTCCAAAATTTTGGCGGCTAGCACGATAGCAACGGCTCCGATTCTGATTCTGTTCTTGTTTCTGCAGCGCTACTACATTCAGGGCATCACGATGTCGGGGGTCAAAGGGTAATGGGGCACAAAATTTACGATGCGGTGGCACTTGGCGAGTATTTGATCGATTTCGTGCCGGATGGCGTTTCGGTATCGGGGGAGCCTTTGTTGGAACGCAACCCCGGCGGCGCTCCGGTTAATGTACTGGCGGCGCTCGCAAAACTGGGCAACAAGACTGCCTTTATCGGCAAGGTCGGACAGGATCCGTTCGGCGAGTATTTGCGGGATGAGCTGATCAGGCAAGGAATCGCAGCTGAGGGGCTTGTATTAAGCCGGGACGCACATACGACGATGGCGTTCGTACATTTGGATGAGCGGGGTGAGCGTTCGTTCCACTTCGCCCGTCAGCCGGGAGCGGACGCGCTGCTTATGGAGGCCGAAGTGCGGCCGGAACTTACAAGCGGAACGCGTCTGTTCCACTTCGGCTCCATCTCGCTAACATCGGAGCCTTCGCGCCATGCGACGCTTCATGCAGTTGAGGCGGCGCGGCAAGCAGGCGCGATCATCTCCTACGATCCGAACTGGCGTCCATCTCTGTGGGAGACCGAGGAACTCGGGCTTGTATGGATGAAGAGTGGGCTTGAACAGGCTCACATTGTTAAGGTGTCGGATGAGGAACTGGCGCTGCTGACGGGCCTGCCTGACGCCGGCACACTGGATATTGCTACCGGAGCCGAAGAGCTTGTCCTTCGCTACGGGCTGGACGTACTGCTTGTCACGCGAGGAGCAGCAGGAACGTATTATCGGACGGCGCGCTATGCCGGCGAAGTGGCAGCCAACCGTGTCGTTCCAGTCGATACGACCGGGGCGGGCGACGCTTTCATGGGCGCGTTTCTGCACTGCGTGCTCGGCAGCGAGACGAAGGCGGCGAACTGGAGCGAGGAGGAACTGCACAGAACAGTCGCCTTCGCCAACGCCGGCGGGGCGCTCGCTACGACTCGTAAGGGCGCCATTCATTCGCTCGGGACGCTGGAAGAAATCGAAGAGTTGCTTCGCGGGAGACGTTAACCCCGAAAAGCCAGAGTCAGTTGTCTGACTCTGGCTTTTTTTGTGCACCGTACCGTCTAAGAGGCTCCAGTAAATTAATTTGATCAGTTCTGAGAGTCTGATCGGTAATCTAAATGATATTTTGGAAATGCCACTGGATGGTTAACGTTGGATGCTTTCAAATATTGAAGGAGGATAAAAGCATAAAACTCGGGTTTATCGGATGCGGCGGCATTTCAGATGTGCATCTTAAAGGGATCGTTGAGTTATGAAAGGAAAACAGGCAACCTTCGAGCCGTCTATATCGATTACAAGGAGATGCTCGTACTTGGCTGCATCCTCCAGCATCTTCCATCCGAAGGACGGGGAACGTTAGTTGAATAGCTTAAGATGAAGCTTTCCGACCTCGTGAGTTCGGGTTTTTTGATTTTTTAGTCATGTTAATGGCCCGTTTTTTATTAAACTAATGGGAAGGTTACCGCAAAAAAAGAGATTTACAAGCCGTATACTTAGTGAGTCAGCGAAATGAGATTAAGAGGAAAGAATGAAATATTTAACTAAAGAGTTGTACGAAGAAATGCAGATAAGAGGATATATGGAGTATTATACAAGGTTCGGAGTGACCAAGCTGGGCAAAATTCTATGAATTAATCGCTACTTTTTTTAAGAAATTACATCAACTACCTTGATAACACCGTGAGCGCAGAAAAGACTTACAAGCACTGTTCAATATTGACCGATGATATAAATCTATACTGTATGAGAAGTGCGGTTCCCTCTGGCAGATCATCATTTTTCTATACAGGGGTTTCTTACAGCACTACGATTTATTATTAGGTAACATTAACGCATTTAGCCCTTTCGGCAGTCCCTTTGGGAAAAGGGATTTATACGATTCTTTACTCAATTGGCATGCAGATACTGGATGTATCGATCCTGTCGGCCCGGCTCCTTCACGAATCGAAACAGGGTGGTGTTACGTTTCGCAATGGTCATTCAGTCGAAGTTGTGCTCCATGAGGAACACGAAAAAAATCCTTACCACTGATCCAGGGCATCTATAAGCACACGAGACGTTTCGTGAAGCATCAGGATCCTTTTCTTTAAACTCGCTTAAGACGCGATTGGGCAGTATGAGCAAGGAGGAGGCGAGTGCTTATATCCGCCACTGGATGAGCATAAGCCGGACGGAAAGCCGGTAGAACAGATCTATCTGAAGATTCTGCTTGCTGCCGCAGCTCGAAACCTAGAACTGATATAAGAAGGCGATGTCGTCCAGGTGCTTACCGATATGGATCGACAGCGAGACGTTACCAATTAACTCAAAATTTCCCCATACTCCCATTGTTGGCGTCTGCCGCTCCTTATTCACATGGCCTATAAGTCAATGAGAAGTAACATTTGACTCACTGACGGGCAATGAGAGCTAATTAAGTATAATGAGAAGGTGCTGCGGACATGAACAAAGAGGTGTTTCTAAAGGAACTCGATGAAATAGTAGAAGATAAAATGTTCATTGGAAATGATATCGATGACTTAGAAGAAGAAATTTCACAAAACACATGGTCAATTTCGATGAGTCAACAGTTAGCTAGTGAGTTTACAGTTGGTGAGATAGGAAACTTTTTTTGTAATGTAATTACAAATAGAACTGAACAAATGACAAAAGCAGACTGTAATAGAATGCTTTTTTATGTATGGTTCGATTGGCGATCTGGAAGGTTGCGCTTTAATTTCATTTCAGACATCCATACAAAACTACCTTTTAAATGTGAAATTGAAACAGTAGAAAACATAGATTCGATAATAAATGTGTTTTTAAAATATCAGTATCATGATGGTATTCCTTTTGAGGAAGCAAGAGATGAAGATAAGCAAACTGTGGAAAATATAAAAGTAAATTCACTTAATGTCTTTTTGTACGAATTGAGAAGTTAGAGGAACAAATTGATAAGCTAACAGGGAACGATAGCACAATAAACACCTATGATGAAGCTGCCGGAACGATGGGCAGCTTCATTACGTTAACGAGCAGAATACGTTAATCACCTCTGTAAGTAGAAAACCATTTACATAGTTATTTTTCTCATGCTACAATTTTCCATATTAGAAAGGATTGAGAACAATATAGTCGAAATAACTCTTATTCTCGAGCAAGGTCTTCACCTACTTTACGTGGTGTGGGTTCTCAAATTGATAGATGCGATTTTTAATATTACTTATTATGTAAAAGTACATGAAGCGTATATTGGGAGAGTTGAAAGATGATCGTTATAAGAAAGGCCTTGGCTTGTGATTTGGATTTCATATTTAGTATAGATTTTAAAAGTGAAGGAACGACAACAACAAATGCCGATAAGACACCTGAAGAAATAATGGAGCACCGGCATACAGTTTCTTCCTTTATAGAGAATGATGATAATGGAATAGGTGCATTTATTTGTGAAGACCAATCATACAAGAAAAAGATTGGATTATTGATGTATCGAGTAAGAAATCGTGACGATGTTCCTGATTTTAGTATTTTACGGAGGATAGATCGAGCTTTGTTTCCCGAAGATGGTCAGCTTATGGAAGTTTACCAACTATGGGTCGATAAAGATTATCGTAAACGAGGGATCGCCTACGAACTTAAGCTAAAATTAGAAGAGGAAGCACGAATTAAGGGTGTACAATTAGTCTACTCCCATACTGAAGAATCAAATATCCCCGTGATTAAAATGAATAGTAAGTTAGATTACGAAGTGGTATGGCGCGGGCCTATATGGGATGATCAAATAGTACGAATTGCATTTATAAAACACCTCGTATCGAGCTAACCGTTCACGATGTTGAATGGAGACAATAAGAGGCATCCGAGCACAAGTCAGTGAATCGGAATTATAAGACTGAGGTAACTTAATTCATTTTTAATCGTAAACAGCCTGCCAGATCACTCCGGCAGGCTGTTTAGCTATCAACACTTTGAATGCTATGACGAAGAATCTAAAAGAAACCTTGGATTTCTCAAAATCTCATCTACAACTTCCTCAATATCAGTGTGCGTTGTATTCATGATGTGCTTCTCAGGTGGATTTGACTTTAGTATCTCGTTAAGCCCTATAATACAACGATCACCCATTTGATGTCTAAGAGGTCTCTGACTATCTCTTCGTAATAACTCATTCTTGTCAACCAGCAATACAATAAATTTAATGTTAATGTTTAAATCTCTTGATGCTTCCATCATATAACTCGTTTTATCACTATAGGTAACGTAATAGTCGATAACAACATCATGATTATTATTCAAAAAATTCTTTGTTAAGGATAAAATGTTAAGCCATATCAAATTCAATTATGCGAACCATTTTTTGAGCCTTCATAAATACCTTAAACCCTTGTGCAACAAGGGTTTAATCTATTTCCCTACTTCGCTTTTGGTGCTTTGTTTTCGCATAACTTTGATTTTTTTAGCTTAGATATACGAATCAGGTGTTCACGGTTTATGCGCAGAAAAGGATTTGCGAACCTGAATTTCACGAGATATACGAAGCTGATACTGTCATATTACTTATGAAAGATATAATAGTCGTTTGCAACATGTCCATGCTTTCTCAAAGCGATAATGGGTTTACCGTATACATGTGAAACAGATAAAGGAGAACTAGCTTAGAGCGAACCACAACATCATAAGCTGCAACCTCTGGGCAATCCAACGTTTTTTTAATGCAGCCAAAAGGAATATTTTTGCAACCAATCGAACCACACATTCGTTATGTATAAGACCACCAACAACTTATATAATGGAGAAATCATGAGAACTTTCGAAATATTATTAACTCTTTTGTCTTTTGTCATGCTGTTTCAGCAAAAAATGCCGAGAAAGCTTGCGGCGTCAGCCGGATTTGCGAACATTGGCTTATTGGCGGGACAGCTTTTTTTTGAGGGGTACAGATGGCAAATGGTTTTGATCTATCTGATCTCCGTCGTCCTCGCCTTTATCGCGATCTTCGGAAAAAGGTTTCATATCAGGATGTGGAAGCTGTTGAAATATGGCTTGTATGTTCTAACAATCGCCATGTTGGCGGTCTCCGTCTTCCTGTCTGTATACCTGCCCGTTTTCGATTTGCCTAAGCCTGACGGTGCTTATTCGGTCGGGACGAAGATGTTTCATTTGACCGACCGCGGCAGAGAAGAAACGCTGACAAAAAATCCGCACGATCATAGAGAACTGATGGTCCAAGTATGGTACCCCGCACAAGGTTTGAATGGACAGAAACAGGCACCTCTCTTTTCCGAAGACGCAAGCACATTTCACGAGTATATCGAGAGGTTCGCAGATGGATTCGGCCTTCCCGCGTTTGCTTTGGACTATTGGCGCTATATCAAAACTAACTCATACGAAAACACCACGATTTCATTAGCTGAAGCCCGATATCCAGTCGTCGTAATCAGCCACGGCTTCGGAACAAGCCGGCTGCTGCACGCTTCCCAAGCCGAGCATCTGGCAAGTCATGGATTTGTCGCAGTGGCTATCGATCATACTTACAGCACAATAGCAACGGCTTTTCCAGACGGACGGGTGACAGGCTTAACAACCGAGCCATATATGAACGGAGTTTCCGAAAACATCAGCAAGCTCGGGAACATTTGGACGCACGACGCCGACTTTGTCATCAACCAGTTGGATCAGCTGAATCGTGATGCCTTTGAGGGAAAACTCGATATGGATAACATCGGGATGATGGGTCACTCATTCGGCGGCGCCACGGCGTTTAACGCCGCATATTCAAATCACAGAATTAAAGCAGGAATCAACATGGACGGTTCATTGTACAATGTCAACGACAAGCAGGCGATTTCAAAGCCGTTTCTGTTCATGGAATCGACCAGCTTTATGAACATCAAAAACAAGGCGCTGAGTGGAAAGATTTCTGATGAAGAAATCAAAAATTCGGGTTTGACGAAAGAAGAATTCAACAAGATGATTGAGGAACGAAAAAAGGAATACAAAATCATAGACCAAGCATCAATGGTGTATATTGAAAGTACGGAGCATTACAACTTCACCGACTTACAGCTTTATTCAAAACTTTTGAAGCAGCTCGGCATGACGGGCGACATTGACGGCGAACGAAGCGCGGATATCGTGAACCGATACGTTTTGGATTTTTTCAACAAGCATTTAAAAGAAACCGGCGGTGGCTTGATCAGCAAGCCGAATCCGTCATATCCGGAGGTTGAGTTTCCGAAGGAATAAACCGAAAACTACAGAAAGGGTGCCGACGGTGGGACACTCTCTTTCTTATTAACATATACAACAAGGATGCAAGAACTAAATATTTTTCGTTCTGGCATGCTACAGAGATGCCTTTTCACTAAATGGCCGCTAAACTCGGCATATCGGAATTGTGTAGCTTGTAACTCGGGGCTTCAACATTAGGTAGACCGGTATATAAAAAGTTTGGTTTTATTGAAGCAGATTATTGGATGGAATTAAATCTTTAGGCAATTACAAATACTCTAATGCCTCGAAAATCGTGGCTTTTTTATTTTGTGGGATAAGGTTCCTCTCAAAAACAAATGATAAGAACTTTATCCCATTCCCGATTTTGACAAGAACTTGAACTCATTCCCGATAGATTGCAGGGAGAAGGTGAAGAAGATAAACATAAAAGTTGTAAACTGAACTCACTAATTAAGCTAACGGGCAGGAGAGTTCAGCCAATAGTTTGAGAAATTTTTAAGTACCCTGTGAAATGGAAATCGTACACATAATAACAGCAATTCCCTGGAGTTTAAGCTTCAGGACAGAAATTGCAGCGGTTGACCGTGCAAAATGGTTATGACTAGGCATGCGTATAGTCAAGTGGTTATTCATCTACATAGTATAAGATACACTTTCATGTAATATCATGAATATCTTCCGTTAGGAGTGATGTTATGGTTCAAATGCGAAATATAGGACCCATGAGACAACCGCCGCAGTCACCTCCTCCCGCATTCATCCCRCCGAAACCCGCTGTTTCTTATATCGT